>NZ_JARFIS010001024.1:0-292 GCF_029076575.1 Faecalibacterium sp. DFI.5.82 | reverse complement strand
CTATTTTGTAATTTAAGTTTATCTATTGCAGTCTTAAAATCAAGGTTTAAAATAATACTTTCACTTTCAACTCTTGCCTTTTTTACATTGGACTTAACAATATCTATGCTTTCCTTACTGATATCTACAAAAGTACATGACTTGGCACCCCTAGATAAGCACTCTATTCCTAAAGAACCAGTCCCAGCAAATAAATCCAGAACTTCACTTTCCATTATATATGAATTTATCATATTAAATAGAGACTCTTTTACTCTATCTGTAGTTGGCCTTACATCTTCATTTTTTGGAG
>NZ_JARFIS010001023.1:0-292 GCF_029076575.1 Faecalibacterium sp. DFI.5.82 | reverse complement strand
GCTTTTTGCCCTGCTGCGGGCGCACAACCAAAAAGGCACCCTCGCCTATCAGCGAGAGTGCCTTTTGTTTCAAGAATAAGAATTCAAGAAAGAACGTTCAGAAGGGATCAAATTACTTGATCTCGACCTAAGCGCCAGCCTCTTCCAGCTTCTTCTTGATGTCCTCAGCCTCAGCCTTGGAAGCCTTCTCCTTGACAGCCTTGGGAGCGCCGTCAACGAGAGCCTTTGCTTCCTTCAGGCCCAGACCAGTGATCTCCTTGACCAGCTTGATGACCTGCATCTTGGTAGCGCC
>NZ_JARFIS010001022.1:0-292 GCF_029076575.1 Faecalibacterium sp. DFI.5.82 | reverse complement strand
CAAGTTCGTATTGTCTCCAGTTTTAGGAGTTAATACATCTTGATTTGGCGTATCAGTGATAACAGGAGTGTAAGGCTTATCAGGATTTTCAGGTTCTGGCGGAGTTACACATTTTGCATTTATAAATACAGCCGTCCCTTTCACATCTTTTGTGATTGTTCCTGTATCATCTTTTTTAGAGGTTACATAGCCGTCCTGATTTTCTTCTGTTTCAGTTACTTCATAATCTATGCCTGCTGATAGATTGATTGCTGTTTTGCTTTCTCCATGCTTCAAGGTGAACGTTGCGACA
>NZ_JARFIS010001021.1:0-292 GCF_029076575.1 Faecalibacterium sp. DFI.5.82 | reverse complement strand
CATTGGTATTCCTCTTCTTTAGCTGAAAGATTTTCCTTCAAAGATTTTGCACTGTCAAATGCCCCTAGACAAGCTTGACCAACACCACTAAATGCAGTCAGTAAACTCAATGCGCTTTGTATTCCAGAAAGAATTAACTGTGTTTTCATTTGTTCCTCAAGTTTTGCCTGTTTCTTTTTTAGTTCCTCTATGTCTTCTTGCTCCTCTTCTTTCATCTTTATAATTTCTTGAATCAACAGGTTCATCTTTGCATTAACAGAAAGCATTTTATTCTCAAGTTCATCTTTTAAAA
>NZ_JARFIS010001020.1:0-292 GCF_029076575.1 Faecalibacterium sp. DFI.5.82 | reverse complement strand
CCTTGCCCATCACGCGCTTGGACATCATACGGCCAGCCAGCGCGACCTGCATGCCGCTGTCGGTCTCGTTGGGCAGCTCCTTGAACTCTTCCTTCAGGTCGGCAGAGTATGCGTCCTGCGGGCACGTGGTCAGGGTGAAGGGGTCGTTTCCGGCAGCCTGCAGGTCGGCCAGCTTCTGGCGGCGCACCTGCACCTGCTCGCTCTCAGACAGGCCCTGAGAGGGGTTTCTCTTTTGCTCTTCCATGGTTTCCTCCCGTGCAGGCTCAGTTTGCGGCGTGGGTGATGGCCAGCA
>NZ_JARFIS010000102.1:0-423 GCF_029076575.1 Faecalibacterium sp. DFI.5.82 | reverse complement strand
GGCTGATGCCCAACGCCCCGGCGCAGCTCTGCCAGCCGGGCACGCCGCTGAGGTTTGGGCATCAGCCCGGCGACCTGCCGGCGCTGTGGGGCAGCTTCCTGCAGGAACTGCCCAAAGAGCTCTGGGGCAGGGAAACGGCGGCAGGAGAGTGCCGGGAACCATCGGAAGCCGAGTGGGCGGTCTACCTTGCCCTGACTCTCTACGCCCTGCATCAGCAGGGAGAAGAGAATGTTTCCATGAATGAAATGGGCTGCAAGCTGGGCAGGGCGGTGCGCCTGCTGGCCCAGAATTCCGCAGCTGCCGCGCAGGACTGGACCGAGAGCAGCGTCCTGCGCCGGTCCAACGCACTGGCCACAGCGGATTCCATGCCCGAGGTGTCCCACTACCTCCGGGGGATGGTGCAGCTGTTCCGGGGAAATGA
Organism: Faecalibacterium sp. DFI.5.82; assembly: GCF_029076575.1. Classification (NCBI taxonomy): domain Bacteria; kingdom Bacillati; phylum Bacillota; class Clostridia; order Eubacteriales; family Oscillospiraceae; genus Faecalibacterium; species Faecalibacterium sp. DFI.5.82. The sequence continues at coordinate 2 of NZ_JARFIS010000102.1, read as the reverse complement.
AC
>NZ_JARFIS010001019.1:0-292 GCF_029076575.1 Faecalibacterium sp. DFI.5.82 | reverse complement strand
AGAAAAACGCCAAGGAATTTCTGGCAGGAAATACACCCGGAGTAATTGCGCAGTATGCCCCCGGGCTGTACAGCACGGAGCAGAATCGAAACAGCCGCCAGCCCGCACCGGAAGACCCGGAGGCGGTAAAAGAACTGGTTCGCCTGCGGGAAGAGGAGCCTTATGGTTGACTCCCTCCGTCTCACTCCGCGCGCCAGCTCCCCTCGCAGGGGAGCCTTTGGCAGGACGTTCCGTTTTGCGGATATCACATACGGCTACTGCAAGTAAATTTAAAATTTTCAAATTATTTTCC
>NZ_JARFIS010001018.1:0-292 GCF_029076575.1 Faecalibacterium sp. DFI.5.82 | reverse complement strand
CAACGGGAAGGGGGGCCAGACTGGTCATTAAATATATTTCAATCATTCTTCCGTACACCAGAACAAAAATGATGATCCCCATAAACTGCATGGTCAGCCCGATTACAGAGGACTGGAGCCACAGGCCAAGGAGCGGCCCCAAGTCCATGCCCTCCAGCGTGGTTTCCAGCTCCGCCAGCATATCCGGCGTAATGTCGGTGGAGCCTTGGAAGAGCCCCGCCGCATCCGCAATCACGCTCTGCGACACATCGAACACCGCCATGACAATATCAAAGGTGTTGGAAAGAATGAG
>NZ_JARFIS010001017.1:0-292 GCF_029076575.1 Faecalibacterium sp. DFI.5.82 | reverse complement strand
CGAGCTGACCGGCAAGCAGCTGACCTTTGACAACGTGGTGGTCTGCTTTGCCGAGATCGCCGCCTATGCGGGCGATTCTCACGAAGTCCAGTCGGTCAACGATGTGGCCGGTGGGCAGGCGTACCTCTTCACACGGGGCGGCGTGCAGGTGGGCCGCTGGGAGAAGCCGCATCCCACCCATCCGCTCAAGCTCTACACCGAAACCGGCGAGGAGTTGACCCTGAACCGGGGCAGGACCTATCTGGCACTGGTGGACAATGATGAGTGGAGCAATTTCAGCTACTAAATCACC
>NZ_JARFIS010001016.1:0-292 GCF_029076575.1 Faecalibacterium sp. DFI.5.82 | reverse complement strand
GGGAGGATTCAATCCCCCAGCTCCCGGATCTCATTCTGGATGAGCCGCCCAGCGGCGCGCGCCAGCTGATCCATGCCCCGGATGCGGGCGAGATTTTTGCCGTAGATGCGTTCTGCATCGTGGCTGGAGCTGTCATCGCCCATGAACACGGCAGAAACACGCAGACCCTCGCGCCGCTGGGTGCGCCCCTCGGCGGCGGCATCGTCCACGCCGTAGGAGCCGCCGTAATCACAACCCAACGGTTGTTCCGGGCTGGGCGGTACGCGGCGGCTGTCGTTGGGGGAAGCATCTG
>NZ_JARFIS010001015.1:0-292 GCF_029076575.1 Faecalibacterium sp. DFI.5.82 | reverse complement strand
GGAGACCACCAGCATCTGGATGGCACGGTTGTGAGCCAGGGTGTCAACGTAATCCTTGATGCCGACCTTCTGGGTGGTGCCCAGACCGAAGTACTTCGGATTGTCCTGACGCCACAGGGCGATGATGGCGCAGACTGCAAAGACAGCGGACAGGCCGCCGAACATCAGCTGCATGGTGGTGAACAGGCCGGGGTTGTAGAAAGCGGACAGGCTGCCGCTGGACTTCTCCACGATGCCTGCCAGAGCAGGGTTCTGTGCCACCAGAGAAGCGATCTCGGCAGCGTTGGCCTCG
>NZ_JARFIS010001014.1:0-292 GCF_029076575.1 Faecalibacterium sp. DFI.5.82 | reverse complement strand
GGCACGCCGCCCTTGCCGGGGGCGGGGCAGTCCTGCAGGAAATTGCCGGTGTAGAGCTGCACGCCGGGCTGGGTGGGATAGACTTTCATGCTGATGCCGGTCTTATCGCTGGAAGCCCAGGCGCACAGGCTCTGGCTGGCCCCGCGGCCCCTGTCGATGACAAAGCAGTGGTCATAGCCGCCCCCCGCTTTCCCGAAGTTCCAGGTCCTGCAGTGTGATCTCATCCAGATCAAAGGAATCCATAACGTGGGAAAATCTCACACGGTCGATGTCAAGCGGTGCGGGTTTCAGC
>NZ_JARFIS010001013.1:0-292 GCF_029076575.1 Faecalibacterium sp. DFI.5.82 | reverse complement strand
GTTCCCGGCAGATGAGCTCCCCAGCCGTGTCCAGTGCAAAGACATAGGCAGTGCCCGGCGTATCGGCCGGGAGCACGATGTCTCCCAGCGCTTCCCGCCGCAGTTCCCGCCCCATCAGGCTGCCCAGATAATCCTTGTGGCCCGGCAGTGCCGCCCCGGAAAGGGTGCGGCAGGTCAGCTTCACACAGCACAGCGGGCTTGCAGGGTAGCAGCCCTCCGGCTCCAGGCAGAGCAGCTTCCGCTCTGCTCCGGGCCAGACGCCCTCAAAGTGATAGTCGCTCTCCGGCACATC
>NZ_JARFIS010001012.1:0-292 GCF_029076575.1 Faecalibacterium sp. DFI.5.82 | reverse complement strand
GCCTGTGCTGGAGAGCATCATCTCGAGCCTGCAGCCGGTCATCACCCCGCTGCTGGAGGTGGCCCTGCAAATCGTCAACAGCGTCATCAAGCCGCTGCTTGATCCCCTGAAGCAACTCGTTCAGGCGCTACTCCCTCCGATCCTGAGCCTGATCGGTGCCATCACCCCACTGCTGACCCCGCTGCTGTCTATTCTGGAGCCCTTCGCCAGCGTGCTCGGCACGATCGTCGGCTGGGTATCGAAGATTGTCAGCTTCGGCTCCGGCGTAATCTCCATGATCGCCGGCCTGTTC
>NZ_JARFIS010001011.1:0-292 GCF_029076575.1 Faecalibacterium sp. DFI.5.82 | reverse complement strand
CCCCATGCTTCCGCATGCGTTTCCCATAGCGTGAAGGTACTCATTGGTCAGAAAGGCCCGAGTGGGATTTGCTTCTGCCTGTTCCCTCATGTTCTGAGGAGAAGGATAGGTCTCGCTGTCCATATCTGCAATCTTGTTCATCTGGCGCTTGTGGATCAGACGGGTGGGGTCCGCAGTGCGGCAGTAGGATGCCGCCAGTGCCACAGTCTCTCCATAACCAATCTCATTGCCGAGGGACCCGCAGAAGATGGATGCATGGTTTTTATTGGTTTGAACCATGGTAGCCTGTCGG
>NZ_JARFIS010001010.1:0-292 GCF_029076575.1 Faecalibacterium sp. DFI.5.82 | reverse complement strand
TGCTCGAGGAGAATGGCTGCTTCCATTTTGATGTCCCCATCTGCGTCAGTGACCAGTTCTATGGCTGGGTCTGCGGCTTAGGCGGCAAGATAGAAGTGGTCGCCCCGCCCGAAGTGCGGCAGGGAATGCGGGAGATGACCGCCCGGCTGGCAGAACAGCATCAATAACAAAAAAGGACAGCGAAAGCAGTCCTTTTTGCGTGTTTACGGTTCCTTCAATTCCAGATCACTGGGCAGGATCAGATCCAGGGCAGCGCCGGGCTCGGCGACAAGGCGGCGGCTCTGGTGGAAGA
>NZ_JARFIS010000101.1:0-423 GCF_029076575.1 Faecalibacterium sp. DFI.5.82 | reverse complement strand
GACTATCAAGTGGCGCCTCACATCCTGTCGACTCTTTGAAAAACCACCTTGATGCGTTGATATTCCACCCGGGTATAGGTTGAAAATATATCTCCTGCTTACTCAAAAGCTGCGCAATGAGCATGTAAAATAACCGGGGACCATCTTTTCCACAGCGGAGTGTGCCGCCACTTTTGTAAAATCCTTGAATCAAAGCGTTCTGCTGAAATTTGTCATCGGCAACACGGAAGCCTGAAAGTGTTCCGTTAGGAAGTCTGTACCGGACTTCAATACTCGTAGAGCCGTCCCGTGGATCGATCGCATATCGAGCAGAGAATTCTGTACAGTCTGACACGGGCTTGACAACCTTGTAGGGTTCACCAAGAGGGTTTTCCTTATCCGACAGCCCCGCCCACAGCCTGCGCAGACATCCGGGAAAGGCCG
>NZ_JARFIS010001009.1:0-292 GCF_029076575.1 Faecalibacterium sp. DFI.5.82 | reverse complement strand
GGTCGGCTCGTCGATCATCATCAGCTCGGGATCGCCGAGCAGGGTGCGGCAGGTGGTCAGCATCTGCTTCTCGCCGCCCGACAGCACCCCGGCCGGCGTATCGGCGCGGCGGGCGAGGTTGGGGAACATGTCGAGCATCTCCTGCAACCGCCACTTGCCGGGGCGGCGCGGATCCTTGATGCCGAGGATCAGGTTCTGGCGCACCGTCAGGCTCGGGAAGATGTCGCGATGCTCGGGCACATAGCCGAGGCCGAGGCGGGCGATCTTGTGGCTCGGCAGACCCGCGATGTCC
>NZ_JARFIS010001008.1:0-292 GCF_029076575.1 Faecalibacterium sp. DFI.5.82 | reverse complement strand
GGGTCGCCGAGACAGGCCTGACCATGGCAGAGTACTTCCGTGAGGAGACCCACAAGGACGTGCTGCTGTTCATCGATAACATCTTCCGTTTCGTGCAGGCAGGCAGCGAAGGGATTATAACCTCAAGTGGGTCCTCCTGATCGGCATTGCAGCGGCTTTTGTGGCTTACAGCTTCATCGGGCAGTATTTCTTTACCACCAAGCCCGATTATTGATATTGTTCGATTTTGAGGGCCCTGAAAAGGACACTCAAAGACGTACCTTGAAAACTGAATAATAACTGCGAAACAAAG
>NZ_JARFIS010001007.1:0-292 GCF_029076575.1 Faecalibacterium sp. DFI.5.82 | reverse complement strand
CGCAACCCATCTTTGAAGCTGCTGAAGCGTCTGGCAGACGGAATGGGAATGGACCTGAAGCTTGTGTTCACACCCAAAGAGCCGCAGAATCTGAATCTTGCAAAATAAGAAAGATGCCGGGTCGGTTTCCAATGCAGGAGACTGGCCCGGCCTTTTTTTATCCCCGGTTTTCGCTCTCCATCATCTGTTTTGGTGCTGGGGTGTAATGATTTCGCCTTTCTGTACAAACGCACAGAAAAACGGTAAGATAGGGCTGAAAAGCTGTCACTTTCATACTTTACAACTTTATCTT
>NZ_JARFIS010001006.1:0-292 GCF_029076575.1 Faecalibacterium sp. DFI.5.82 | reverse complement strand
GACGAGAGCCTGCTCTCCGGCTATGTGCTGCAGGTGGGCGACCAGGTATTCGACAACTCCGGCCGCCACCAGCTGGATCAGATGATGGCTGGCAAGCCCTCTCTGGCCACCCTCAAGACCCGCATCGAGGATTACAAGCCCGCCCAGACCTCTGCCGAGGGCGGCGTGGTCATCTCCTCTGCCGATGGCATCGTGCAGGTGGAGGGCAAGGACAAGGCCGTTTACGGCGAGATCGTCACCTTTGAGAACGGTGCCAAGGGCATGGTCGAAAGCGTGGACCCGGGCAAGCTGG
>NZ_JARFIS010001005.1:0-292 GCF_029076575.1 Faecalibacterium sp. DFI.5.82 | reverse complement strand
CCCGAACGTAACTGAGAAACTTTGTTGATGTATTACTTTTTGGAAATGAATAATGTAGATTTTGCCAAAAGAAGCACAGATAATAAAAGACCTAAACAACGGTATCGACACAGCCGGTGGTAAAATGATAGTTTGCCAGATTTACGACAAGAAAAACAGCCTATTGTACGAATATGGCAAACAAAAGAATGAATCCAAACACTTATATTTAATGGGACATACTAACATAGCCATGATACTTGGATATTACATTGTATAAGGTATAGAAAAAAGCCCTGAACAACAGGGCTTC
>NZ_JARFIS010001004.1:0-292 GCF_029076575.1 Faecalibacterium sp. DFI.5.82 | reverse complement strand
AGATGTTGGTCCTGCCCGATGGCTCTGCCGTGGGCAGCGTGGGCGGCGGCATCATGGAGTACCGCACCCAGCAGCTGGCGCGGGAATTGCTGGAGCCGGGGGCTGCCCCGTGCAGGCTGGCCGCCTCTGTCCGGTGGTCGTTGATCCGCTGGAAAAGGCATCCTGAAATAAAACACAACGGCACAGCGCTGGTGCATCATCGTATCTGCGCTGTACCTTGATTTTTGGGCGCACCCATGATATGATAGACCCTGCGCGCAGGGCGCGCGGAAAACAAACAAAGGAGTTCTTT
>NZ_JARFIS010001003.1:0-292 GCF_029076575.1 Faecalibacterium sp. DFI.5.82 | reverse complement strand
TGAAATGATATCGTAGGCAATGGAGAAGAGCATCAGCAGGCCCACGATGAGGAATTTGCTCAGGTAGGGCCGGGCATAGCGGGCAAGGCGGCGCATGATCTCGCCGTCCTCCAAGTTGCGCTCAAAGCCCATAGCGGTCTTTTTGTCCTTGGCGGCGGCATAAGCTGCCACCAGCAGGGCGGTGATCACGCCGATGACAGCGCCCACCAGAACCACCGGATTCAGATTCTTCATGCGTTTTCGCCTCCCTTCGTCTCATCCTCCAGCCGCTGCAGATCGACCATCCGGCGGT
>NZ_JARFIS010001002.1:0-292 GCF_029076575.1 Faecalibacterium sp. DFI.5.82 | reverse complement strand
TGCTGGATACCCTGCGGGCAGAACCGCTGCTGGTGAAACAGAGGAATGGAGCCCCCTTGCGCATCGTGGCAGACGCGGACCCGGCGGATTCTGCTGCCGTGCCCCGGCGTGATCTGGCGGTGTCGTTCAGCCCCATCCACCGGCAGTACGGCTTCCGCCCGGTGCGGGAGTGGAACACAATCCCGCCGGAAATGCCCGGCGCGACCGAACATGACGCAATGGCAGAATTGAGGTGAGGAATCATGTATCTATCCCGCGCAGAACTTGACCCGACCCGCCGTGAGACCATGGT
>NZ_JARFIS010001001.1:0-292 GCF_029076575.1 Faecalibacterium sp. DFI.5.82 | reverse complement strand
GCTGTCTGGAATTTCATTGTCCAGCTTCCTAAGCAACTTGTAAACGTTTTTGTTTCGGATGGTCTTTTCAAAGATTGCCATAATGGTTCCTCCGTTCTGAAAATAAAATTCAGTCCCTTAATCTTGATACGAGCAGAGCCACGGGAAAATTGCGGAGAAATCGCTTGAAGAGAGGATTTTTGTCTGATTTGATTATAGAATATCTTTTGGAAGAACAAAATACTTTATGTACGCCGCCCGCAGGCGGCAAATATCAGTCCGGGGGAAATTCCAGTTCGGCAAACTCCGCATC
>NZ_JARFIS010001000.1:0-292 GCF_029076575.1 Faecalibacterium sp. DFI.5.82 | reverse complement strand
GTTGTCCACATGGATGAGAAAACGCCCCACCTGCACCTCTGTTTTGTGCCCTTGACCGCTGACGGGCGGCTGAGCGCGAAAGAGATCATTGGCAACCGCAAGAACCTTGTGAAGAGGCAGGACGAGTTCTGGCAGCACATGGTCAAGCAGTACCCGGAGCTGGAACGGGGCGAAAGCGCCAGCCAGACCGGGCGGGAGCACATCCCGCCTCGCATCTTCAAGGAGATGACCCAGCTGACCAAGCAGTAGGAGCAGTTGGATGCCCTGCTGGTGGGTATCACCCCCTTCAACG
>NZ_JARFIS010000100.1:0-424 GCF_029076575.1 Faecalibacterium sp. DFI.5.82 | reverse complement strand
CCTCTTTTCCATTGGTCAGTTCCAGCGCGGTCTTATCAATTTTTGCCGCAAAGACAACGGCAAAATTGTATTTGATCTCACTGGCTGCGCCATTGTACCGAATCCGCACATTGGGTTTGCAGAGGTAGCCGTTGGCGTTCTCATTGCCCACGACCTCATCACCAGTGATGGTCATGTTGCCGGTCATGGTCACTTCACACTCACCCAGCCCGATGGTCGCGGACGGGATCTCGCTGCCGCCCCCATCACAGCCGGTGAGGACACCAGCGGCAGAAGCGGCCAGCACAGCGGCGGCAGATGCTTTCAGAAACTCACGGCGGGAAAAAACATTGCGCATCAGAAATTCCTCCCATTTCAGATCTGGTTTGTTCCTATCATCATAGTACCATATTTACCCAGACTGTCAAGGGACAGAATTCAACCC
>NZ_JARFIS010000010.1:0-145480 GCF_029076575.1 Faecalibacterium sp. DFI.5.82 | reverse complement strand
AGTCATATTGGTCGGTGACGATGACGGTGAGGTTCCACCTGTTCCCATTCCGAACACAGAAGTTAAGCTCACTCGTGCCCAAGATAGTTCGCTGGAAACGGCGCGTGAAAATAGGTAGTCGCCGACTCAAATGTCGGGATGTTTGAAACCGCATCTCGACAATATGCACCTCTAGCTCAGTTGGTAGAGCAACTGACTCTTAATCAGTGGGCCCAGGGTTCGAGTCCCTGGAGGTGCACCAGATTTTGAACGTCAAATCGTAAGATTTGACGTTCTTTTTTGTTATGTAACCCCGAAAAATCGGGGTCTGCACGGTCGATGCACGGTTGGCGTTTTCATAGGAATCCTCTGCATGGGCTGAAATTACTTTGAAATGCGTGGTGAATTTTGCATCAAGTCAACAGAGCCAGACGGAGCTGCGCCTTTACTTCGGGGTCTGCGTTCTTCAGAAGTTCCAGTAGAGCGGTCATAGAGATGGTCGGTTCGCCTGCGGCGGGTACAGCCTGCGGGCTGGGGCTTTCCTGTTTAGCATAGAACCCTTCCTCGAACTTCCTGCCCAGCTCTACACGGGAGGACTGCTGGATATGGGCGTAGGTATTCACCAGCATATCTGCCGTAGCGTGTCCTGTGGTGCCCTGAACGGCCTTCACATCGCCGCCGGAAATCATCAGCTGATAGGTGGCACTGGAATGCCGCAGACCATGAAAGACGATGCGGGGAAACTCCGGGTGTGCGTCCTGCCATTTGAGGAATTTTTTGCGGATGAGCACCGGCTCCACCGCCAGACCGTTGGGCAGACGGAACAGCATTCCGCTGTCATGGTAACGTGTTGGGTCTTTCCTCTCGTCCGCCGCCAACTGATTCAGCCACTTCTTCAATTCCTCTTTCAGTGCGGAGGTCATGAAGATGGTGCGGCAGGAGGATGCGGTTTTGGTGCTTTTCAGGATGAGGGAAGTGGTGTTGCGCTCCAGCTTGTCCGGGAATAGTCAGCGTTTCGGGTATGGAAGGAGCCACGCCGGAAGCACTGGAACAGCTGCGGAACGGTCTGCTGGGAATCTTGCAGTCTGCCGCAGAGCAGGAAAATACCCATGAAGCAGACGAATGAACAGCTTTGTGTGCTGGCGCAAAAAGGCGATGCAACCGCGTTGGACAGCCTGATCGACAACAACAAGTCCTTTATTAGTAAGGTGGCAAATGACCTTTTCCGCAGCATGAATCTGGCACAGTCCGGCCTGAACCTTGACACTGACGATTTGAAACAGGCAGGGAATATGGGCTTGTGGAAGGCCGTGCCAAAGTTCGATGCAGCGCGCGGCATGAAGTTCCTGACCTACGCAGCTCCGGCCATCCGCAACGCCATGATGGATATGGTTCGGGATGCCTTTACCGCTTTTGAACAGCGGATGGTAACGGAGGACAAGGATGGTATCTGTTACCAGCGTGTTTCGCTGGACGATGTTCTGCCGGGAGAAGAGCAGCTGCGGCGCATCGAAGCCACAGCCGCCCCCTACGCCATGCAGCCGCAGACCATTATGGAAGAACAGGAATCACGCCGGGAACTGTACGATGGCCTGAAACGGCTGACCCAGCGGGAGCAGACTTATCTGCTGTACCGCTAAAATGGCTCTTTGTAACGGCATCAAAACAAGATCCGAACCTTTTTCCGGTAGGAGAAGGGTTCGGATTTTTCGCTTTGCCGTTCAAGAGCTAGGGTGCATATCAGAAATCCTAGGGATACTAGTGGGTCATGAGGAATTTGTCTCCACTGAGGCGGTTATGAGCCGCCAGCAATTTCGAAAGTCCGTTTTTCGCTAATCTACCTGCAGATTGCGTTAGCGGGAAAGAGCAAAGAAGGGGTATACTAGTGTCAGGAAACGCAGAAGCGAGCGTCGATGAGGAAATGGGCCGCTCCTGCAAAATGTCTTATTTCCCACGCTCGGAAGGGGGGTGGGAAGATACATGAGAAGGAGAACAATCATGAAGAAATGGATCTCTCGCCGGAATTTTCTGAAGGCAACGGGTATCTCTGCTGTGGCAGCGGGTCTGACTGCCTGCGGTGGTTCGTCCAGCTCCACCAGCAGTTCGACGGCATCCGGTTCGGCAGCTACCAGCGGCGAAATGCCCAAGGTTGTTATGTACTACCCTCTGTCCTCAGTCCAACCTGATCAGGAAAAGGTAGCCAAGGCCATTCACGATTACGTGGCCGATAAAAAAGGTATCGACTTACAGTTGGAAGTGGTTCCCAGCAGTTCTTATAACAACCAGCTCAATCTGGTGATGGCAGGTAGTGAGCAGGTGGACATTGCTCTGGTTTGGGGCACCATGGTATCCAGTTGTGTGGCAAAGGGAGCACTCCTTCCGTTGGATGACCTGCTGGATGAATATGGTACGGATATTCAGGAATGTCTGGGAGACTATCTGCAGGCCGGTAAGGTGTCCGGTGTAGCCTATCAGGTGCCGGTCAACCGCTCGCTGTTCTATCAGGGCGGTATTGTGGTGCGCACTGATATTCTGGAAAAGTACGGGATCGATCCTGCTACGATCAAAACTACCGATGATTTGGATGGGATGTTCGAGACCATTCATGCGGGCGAGCCGGATATGGCCATGATGCGCCTAGAGGGTAGTGGTACGTTTGTCTACGCAGACTATGATCCGCTGGGCGATACCTTTGGTGTTCTGCTGAACTATGGTCAGGACGACGAGATTTCTGACTTGTTCTCCAGCGATAAATTCCGTACTGAGTGCGAAAAGCACCGGGAGTGGTTCAAGAAGGGCTGGATTGCATCGGATATTCTTACCACCACCGACGGTGCAGCGGAACAAATCAAGGCCGGAAAGCTTCTTGGTTTCTATGGTACTGTTGGCCCTGGCACTGCACAGGATAAAACTAATCAGTGCGGCCGGGATATGACGGTGATTCCGCTGAATACTGTGTTTTCGTATACTACAAAGGTGAATTCTTTTGGCTGGTCGCTTCTGAATAATAGCAAAAATCCCGAAGCTGCTATGCAGGTTCTGGATATGATGTACTCGGATCCCACCTTCCTGAACATGCTGGATTGGGGTCTGGAAGGTGTCCACTATAAGCTGAAGGAAGGCTCTGACCGTATCATCACTTTCGCAGATGGTGTGGATGCTTCCACCAGTGGCTATTTCCACAACTGGAGCTTTGCATTTGGTGACCAGCTGATCGCTTATTTCTGGGACGGCACGGAAGAGGACTTCCCGGAGCAGGTGCGTGCCATGAATGAGAGCGCCATGCTGAGTAAGGCCATGGGCTTTGCTTACGACGTGACACCGGTAAAGACCGAGTACACGGCAGTAACGAATGTCTGTGATCAGTATCTTAGCGCACTGGCTTATGGCTGCATCGACATCGACGACAATCTGCCCAAGTTCCTCAAGGAACTGGAGAGCGCCGGACTGCAGAAGATCATCGATGAAAAGGCTGCCCAGTTCGCTGACTGGAAAAAAGAGAATGGCGTTTCCTAACCGTAAAATACAGGGAACCAGCACATGAAACATGATCCCCTGCCCTGATCCGGCAGGGGATTTTTGAGAACAGGTGGTATTTATGGAAAAGACCGTTACCGTCCCGAAGAAAAAGGGAAAGATCAGGCAGTTTATCCCTTTGTATCTGATGGCACTGCCCGGATTGCTTTATCTGCTCATCAACAATTATCTGCCCATGGCAGGTTTGACCATCGCGTTCCGCAATGTCAACTACGCCAAGGGCATCTGGAAGAGCGATTGGTGTGGCCTGGCAAATTTCAAGTATCTGTTTGCCACCAAGGATGCCTGGGTCATCACCCGCAATACCATCGGCTATAATCTACTCTTTATCGTACTGCAAACCGTGATGGCCATTGCCATTGCACTGTTCCTGAATGAGGTGAAGTCCAAGTTCTGGAACCGTTTTTTTCAGACCTCCGTGTTGTTGCCTTACCTGTTCTCCTACGTCATCGCCAGCTACCTTGTATATGCATTCCTGAGCCCCACTACGGGTATGTTCAATCATATTCTCACAGTAATGGGAAAAGACCCGGTTTCCTGGTACATGGAAAGCAAATTCTGGCCCTTTATCCTGACCTTTGTGGAATTATGGAAGCGTTCGGGCTACACTGCCATTGTCTACTATGCCACTATGGTGGGTATCGATTCCTCCCTCTATGAAGCGGCCGAGCTGGATGGCGCCGGAAAGCTAAAGCAAATATTCTCAATCACCATCCCTCTGATCTCTCCTACCATCGTTATGATGTCGCTGCTGAGCGTAGGACGTATCTTCCATTCGGACTTTGGTCTGTTCTATCAGATTCCGATGCAGTCTGGTATCATCAGCAGCGTGACTTCTACCATTGATACCTACGTTTACAACGGCCTGATGAAATTGGGTGACGTGGGCATGTCTTCGGCTGCAAGCTTCTATCAGTCTATTGTTGGTTTTATTTTGGTGATGTTCTCCAACTGGCTGGTGAAAAAGAGAAATATGGAAGGGAGCCTGTTCTGAGTATGGATACCACAACAAAAAAGAAAAAACATGTCTCCGGTGTGACGGTCGTCTCCTACATTGTGCTGGCGCTGCTGTCGCTTTCGGCCATTCTGCCCTTTGTGCTGATGTTCACCTCGTCCATTTCCAGCGAGGAATCTATTACCCGGAACGGATATTCTTTCATTCCTTCGGAGTTCAGTCTGGCTGCTTATGAATATCTGTGGGGCAACCGTGCAATCATCGGACGGGCCTATCTGACGACCATTGTCATCGCAGTAATGGGAACAGCCATCAGTCTGGCGATCACCCTGATGCTGGCCTATACCCTCTCTCGTGAGAATCTGCCGGGCCGGAAGATTCTGAACTTCCTGGTGTTGTTCACCATGCTGTTCAACGGCGGCCTAGTGGCTACCTATCTGGTCTACACCGAGGTGTTCCACATCAAGAATACCTATTGGGCCCTCCTGATTCCCGGCCTGCTGATGAATGCCTTCAACGTCATGCTGGCACGGAACTTCTTCAGCAACAGCATCCCCAAACCACTGATCGAGGCGGCACTCATTGATGGTGCTACGGAGTTTCAGGTTTTTCGGCGGATCGTAATTCCAATCTCACTGCCCATCATCGCAACGCTGGGCATGTTCATCTTCATGGCATACTGGAACGACTGGAACAATGGTCTGTACTATCTGACTGATACGCGGTATTATAATATCCAGAATGTTCTGAATGATATGTTGGCAAATATTCAATTCCTGAAGAACAACAGTGAGATCTCTGGCGAGATGATGGCTGCGGTCAGCAATCTGCCCACATCGGGTGTCCGTATGGCCATTGCATCGGCAGTTGCCATCCCGGTTTTGGCGGTGTTCCCCTGCTTTGAACGCTATTTTGTCAAAGGAATTGTGATCGGCGGCGTGAAAGAATAATCAATGTGGTACCGCGAAGGTCTGGCAAACAAGATTGCCGGGCCTTTGTGGTGCTTCCGGAGGAAGTTGTGCCTATGAAACGACCATCCGTCCATCAAAAGCTTTTCTGGTTCTACAGTATCCCGGTTCTGGTTCTGATGTTCCTGATGCTCATCTGCTGCGGGCTGAGTATATACAATCTGAACCGCCAGGTGACCCAGCTGGATCAGGCGGCGCTGCAGAACTATGCGGATCAGTTGGAAACAAATCTGAACGCCATCGAAATGAATGTGCAGACCTTTACGACAGTGGATAACGATACCATTTATATGCAGTATCTGACATCCGAGGCAGAGCGTGTGTTTGCCACAACAAGGGTCTTTCGGCGGATGGCAGTGGACGTGATCGAGTATCCTAGCATGAGTGCAGAATTTCTGTGTCCTCTTGCACATGGGGAGGTCCTAATGGTTCGCGGAGAGGGCCAAAGTCTTATGGAACGTCAACAGGTGAATCATGCTATTGAGACGATCTGCCAAGATCTGGACGACTACCCCACCGGCACATGGCAGTATTACACAGATGAGGCCGCTCAGTATCTTCTGTACAGCTACCAGATGAACGATGCCTACTTCGGCTTTTTGCTGGATCCAGTGAAACTGATGACGGTTCCTTTTGCAGAGGATAGCAGCCAGTATGCGGAGACCAGCCTCTACCTGAACAACAAACGGATTGCAGGAGTGGAGGCCGGCCCGGAAAACTGCTTTTCGGCTAAAATCGGGCGCACCGGCTTTGAACTCCGGGTCAGGCTGGTGCGCACCGGTCTTACAAATGGCATCGTCTGGCTCAGCTTGTTGATGATGCTGATTCCGCTCTTGCTGCTGGCTGCACTCTTTTTGCTGTACCGTTTTGCCCGATTGCAAATTGTGGAACCAATTGATCGGATTTCACAGATCATGCACCAAGCCGGACAGGGAGATTTGAGCGTCCGGGTGGATACAAGCGGAATGCTGCAAGAGTTTTCCACCATTGGTACGACCTTCAACCTCACGCTGGAGGAGATCTCTGAGCTGCAGGAGCGTCAGACACAGATCTTACGGGAAAAGCAGATGAGCCAGCTGCGAAATCTACAGATGCAGATCAACCCGCATTTTCTGGGCAACTGCTTTAATGCGGTTTACAATGCCTCCCTTACTGGCGATTTTGAGCAGGTGTTGGCTCTGACCACTTACCTGAACCGATATTTCCGGTTTATGGCACAGGTAGAAAATGATTTTGTTCTGCTGGAAGAGGAGCTTCGCTTCACAGATGACTTTCTCTCCATCCAGAAACTCCGATTCGGCGATGCCTTTTCCTACACTATCTCCGTCCCGGCCTTTCTGCGGCAGGCACGCATCCCTCCTTCGGTCATCAAGTCTTTTGCAGAGAATGCGGTGAAATATGCGCGCAATATGAGCAGGGAAGCCAAAATCGACATCCGCGCCTCGATGCAGAACCGGGAGGGGGAAACCTACTTATGGCTGGAAGTGCTGGACAATGGCCCTGGCTTTTCGGATGAGGTGCTGCAGGTTCTGCAGCAAAAGGCACAACCGTTTTTTGATGGGCGGGTCCACATCGGAATCGCTAATGTCCGACAGCGGCTGGAACTGCTATATGCAGGCAAAGCGGAAGTTCACTTGGAAAATCGGCCTGACGGCGGCACACATGTGAGCGTGATTCTGCCGCTGAACTACGGCACAGAACAGCCGGAAAAGGAGGAAACACTGTGACGACCGTTCTGATTGTAGATGATGAGGCGCTTGCAATCCAAGCCATCCGACGCTCGATCAACTGGAAAAATCTTGATGTGGACCGGGTGCTGGATGCCGCAAACGGCGTGGAAGCGCAGAAGATCCTTTGCCAGGAACCGGTACAGGTTCTGGTCTGTGATCTGGAAATGCCTCGGATGTCCGGCATTGAGCTGCTGGAATGGATGAAGACCTCCTGTCCCGATACCGAGGCCGTGATCCTGACCTGCCACGAATCCTTTCCCATGGCGCAGAAAGCGATGGAGCTGGGGTGTGTGGAGTATGTGCTCAAGCCAATTGCACCGGCAGAGCTTACAGCATCCATCCGACATGCGCTCAACCTTTGGAAGACGCAGGAAAGTATGCGCGGGACCCGCCGCGCCTATGAAAATGGGCGCAGTCTGCGCCGAGACCAGTATTTGCAAGACGTTTTAGAAAAAAACATCCTATCCACGGCGGAATCTCTTTTCAACTGTGCACAGAAGTATGATCTGGAGCTGGATGTCAGTGCGCCGCTACAGGTGGTACGGGTATTGGTGCAGATGCCTGCTGCATTGCCGCAGAGCGAGCAGGAGCTGCTCGGATACGGCGTGTGCAATATTGCCAAGGAGCTTTGGGATAAAACCGGTACCGGCTGGACCTCTTTGCAGCGCAGAAGTGGACAGAGTTTTCTGCTCATCAGCGCTGGAATGGAACCTGCTGCGGCTGCGCATTTCGGGGAAGAATTGGGTCTGGCCTGCAAGACGATGCTGAAGCAGTCAGTAAAGGTCTCGCCTGCCGTGTCCAGCAGCATTCTGGGACTTTGTTCCACTGCGGATGCGCTGGAACAGTGGGAAACGAGCCTTCACAAGGAGTCGCAGAGCCCGGAGGAGGCCCGGATCCGACATTGGAAGACCCTGCTTTTGCAGGAAGATGCTCAGACTGTGCAGGCAGAGATTACCACCGAACTCAACCGGCTGTCCCTCAAGGCAGCACAGGAACGGATGCAGTGGATTGCACAGACCTTGATACAGGCGCTCCACTGCACGCTACAAGAGCGAGGCTGCCCGGAGGCAACAGAACTTGTGGAAGCGAAACCGGTGTTTGAATCGCTGCCGCAGTTTCTTTCGTGGGTGCAGGGCAACCTTGCTCGGACCGAAAGACTGCTGCGGCACTCGCCCGGCGAGGAACAGGTAATCCGCCGAATCAAGGAATACATCGAACTGAATATTCATCAAGAATTGACGCGAGAAAATATTGCAGCGGCCGTCTACCTGAATCCGGACTACACAGCCCGGCTATTCAAGCGCAAGACCGGCCAGAGTTTGAACGACTATATCCAGAATAAACGCATCAATCTAGCAAGACAGTTGTTGGCGGGCACCGATATGCCCGTGGGCGATCTGGCTGTCGCACTGGGATATTCCAGCTTTTCGCATTTCACCAAATTGTTCAAATCCATTGAAGGAGTCACACCCAGCGATTACCGTAAGCAACATGCCCGAATGCCGGGATGAAATGGCCCCGGAAGGCCCTACAGGAAGGAGAACTACTATGGATGTCTGGACGCACGCAGTCGGAAGAATGCCCTATCGGTTTGACCGATTTCCCCGAACGAAAGAACACTGTCTGAATGGAGTCTGGGATTTTGCGCTGATTTCCCGTGCTGATGCCGATACACAGACCCCGGAACAGCTTGGGGCGTTGCCAAAGCCCAAAGCAATCTCTGTGCCCGGATGCTGGCAGCTGCAGGGTTTCGATAAGCCCAAATACATCAACACACGCTATGCCTTCGGGGCAGATGCGAACAAGCTGGAGCCGCCTTTTATTCCGGAAGGACAGGGGATGGTTGGCATCTACCGGAAAGATTTGACTCTGGAAGTTCCTACCGTGCACCACCGGATGATCCTATCCATCGGCGGTTTTTCCTCTGCTGTAACTGTTTTTTTGAATGGGCAGGTTCTTTGCTATGCGGAAAACGGGCGCACTGCCTGTGAGGTAGACCTGACCGATGCTGTACGGCCTGGGCAGAACCTACTGTTGCTTCGGGTGGATGAGTTCAGCCCGGGTTCCTATCTCGAATGTCAGGATATGTGGAGGCTGTCTGGAATCTTTCGCAGCGTTAAATTGTATGAAATCCACGAGCTGCACCTTCTGGACAGCTATCTCTGGGCAGAGGTAACGCCGAAAAAGGCAGTTCTGCATACCGAAAGTAAAATTTTGAATTTGAGCCATCGCTGTGCTCCACGCATCCGTGTAGAGGTGGAGTTGCTGGATGCCGAGGCGTGTCCAGTGGGCAGTTGCAATGGGAAGACTGGCAACGACAGTGATCGTTTTGAGGAGGTCAGCCTGGAAGCGGTATTTAAAGAGCGTGGGTTTGATCCGGCCTGGTTGGATGGTGCATTGCAGATTCCGGCGGGCATCACCGCAACAGCGTATGGGCATTTGGAGCTGGAAACGCCGCACCTCTGGTCGGCGGAGACACCCTATTTGTATCAGGTGCGGCTGTCTACTTTTCTGGGAGAAGAAAAGCTGGAGGAAACCACCGTGCCCTTCGGCTTCCGCCATTATGAGATCGATGGAGAAGGCGTATTCCGAGTCAACGGTGCACCCGTCAAGCTGCGAGGCGTGAACCGACACGAGTTCGACCCTGTCACCGGCTATGCCATCACCGAAGAGAGCATGCGCCAAGATATTGAGTTGATGAAGCGATGCAATATCAATGCGGTTCGCTGTGCGCATTATCCCGATACTCCACGCTGGTATGAGCTCTGTGATGAATACGGCCTTTATATAATGGATGAGGCAAATCTGGAAAGTCATGGCATTTCTTACCGCAAGAATCTTTTGCCCGGCAACGATATGCGGTGGCTTCCCCGTGTGCTGGACCGACAGGCTGCCATGGTTCAAACCAATAAAAACCATGCATCCATCTTCTGCTGGTCCCTCGGCAATGAGATTGGTTATGGAGAGACTGTGGCACTGGCGGCATCCTACTGCCGCACTGCGGACCCCACCCGTCTGATCCACAAGCGCCAGATGAACAAGATTGCAGATATGGACAGCGAGACCTATCCTTCTCCTCAGAACATGAGGGAACGGGCAGAAGCAAATCCCAATCGGGCCTTTCTGACCAATGAGTACCTTCACGCTATGGGAAACGCATGCGGAAGCATGGGGGATTACTGGAAAGAAATCTATGAACACCAGAATCTGATGGGCGGCTTTATCTGGGAGTGGTGCGACCACGGTCTGCGCCAGACGAACCCGGATGGAACGACCTGGTATGCCTATGGCGGCGATTTTGGCGAGGAATTCCATGACAGCAATTTCTGCATCGATGGACTGACAACACCCGATCGTCGATTTACGCCTAAGCTACAGGAAGTTCAGACGGTGTACCAGCCCATCGACCTTCGGGTGAAGGACCTCCGGAATGGAATCTTTGTTCTGGAAAACCGTTGTGAGCAGCTGAACCTGAGAGATTTTGCAGCTCAACTGCGCCTGCTGGAAAATGGTGTTTGTCGGGAAATCAGAGAGCTCTCTCTGCCGGATTGCCCTGCAGGACAGTCGGTGGTATGGAAGGCCGACCTGCAGGATATTCCTCCGGCTTCGGGAGAACAGTTTCTGGAGTTCCTGTTCATGGAGAAATCTCCGGCCCATGCGGGATGCGGCCTCAGCGGATGGAAGCAGTTCCTTTGGAAAAAGGGATGCCACCCGGCTCTTGTGACAGAAAAGGTCACAGCTCATTTCTCAAAACAGGGAACTCTTCTGGTGGGCGAGATGGGTGACTTGACTCTTCGGCTGGATACAGAAACCGGAGCACTTCAGGTCGACAACGTATCCGGTGTGCTACTGCACGATCTGTTCTTCACCCCTTTTCGTGCCCCCACAGACAACGATGCTCACAGCCCACTGGTACTGGGTAAACAGAACTGGTTTACAAAGCAGTATGATCATCCAAAACGTACTTGTTTGGAAGTCCGGCAGGGGAACGGGGTGGAAGAGCCGTCTTTGACCTACACCACCGCATACCAGACGGAGAAGGACAGTTTCTATGTTACCGTTGGTTTATGGCAGGCAGGACAAAATCGTATATTTATTGACTGCAACGTGCAATCTCCGGCAGATATGCTGTCTCCGGGGCGAATCGGGATGACGGCAATTCTTCCCGTGCGGTTTACGGCTATGAAATGGTATGGGAAGGGACCGTTAGAAACCTATCCTGATCGCCAGTGCGGCGGGCGCATGGGAGTTTACAGCGAAGATGTGAGAAATCAGCCGTTTTATCTACGGCCTCAGGAATACGGACTTCATACGGAATCTCGTAGTATGCGATTAACAGACCCGGACCGTGCGGATTTTGTACGGTTTGAGGCCGCCTGCCCCATGGCCATGAGCGCAGTGCCCTACAGTGATCTGCAGCTGTGGAATGCCCGGCATCCCTTTGAGCTTCCTGCACCGGAGGCCCTGTATGTGCATCTGGACTACGCCCACCGGGGTCTGGGCAACAGCAGCTGCGGCCCAGATGTTCTGCCGACATATCGCATCGACGATCGGCCTTGTCGCTTCGGCTTTGCCCTGGAGGCTGGATTGGGAGAACAGGAAGATAACCCCTTCGGCCCCATTCCGGAGGAGATCCCAGCTTACCACCCATGGAAAGCAGTAGGAGAGCAGGACAGGACACCAAGCTACCGAGACCCCTCGGACCCTGATCAGCGCAGCAACGCCGGTATGGTGTGACACTTAAAAAAGCATAAGTAAACAAAAAGAAGGGGCTGTTGCACAAGTTCCAACAAAAAGACCAGAGTTGTTTAGCCGAAAGGCTTTACAACTCTGGTCTTTTGCTTTAACGGCTAAAATTACTCATAGGCATTCCATCCTTTCGTTGGCGTTACGGAAAACGAGGTGCTCATTTTGAGTACATCGTTTTTCTCCGCAACTGGGGAATCAACGTCCTGCCGTTCTCCCTGCATGGATTTCCTGCCCCATCTCGGCGGCGTTTTCCGGCTCTCCCTTACGGGGTCATGGCCGGGTATCCCATGCAGACGGTTATGCGGTTTTCAAGGTGCGGTACTGATTTGGCAATTAAAAATCGCCACATAACAACCTGAACCTGACCATCCCTTCTGGGATGGCCTTGGTTCGGGTTTGCTATGTAGCGATCAGAAAGTTAAAAACTTGCTCCGCTACGCTTCGCAAACGCGAACTTTTGAGAACACGTCACTTTCGGCAGGGTGCAAGAAAAATCAATGGAAACTTTGGCAAAAAGAGAGAGCCGGATGACTCGTTTTACTTATTTGTTTTTTACCAACAGTGCCTGGTACGGCTCCAGCTCCACATCCGCCAGCCAGACGGATGTGCCCTCCGGGGTGTGATACTCGCCACCCAGAGCGTCCAGACTTGCCCCTGCCGGGTACTCGGTAAAGTTGAACAAGCCCACCAGCGTTTCTTCGCCGCGCTTGCGTACCAGTGCCAGCACGCCGGGGTTGTGGCTGTCCCAAGTTGTTACCCACGCATCCGGGGCAAAGCAGGGGTCTGCCCGCATTTTGCGCAGCTGCTCCATGCCCTGCCACAGCTGGTTTTGCAGCGTGCCTTCTTGGGTGCGCTGTTTTGCGTCCTCCCAGTTGAACTTGCTGCGGTGCAGATTGCGGCTGTCCTCCACACGATCGGGGTCGTTTTTGTAGTCCCAGCCATTGAGCTGTGCAATTTCATCGCCACAGTTCAGCATGGGGAAGCCCTGCAAGAATGCCATGGCAGTGTGCAGCAGCAGGTCACGCTTCACAGCGTAGTCCAGTGCGGTTTTATCGCCCTTTTCCAGTGCCTGCTCCACGCCGCACAGGCTGGCGGTGGTACCGCAGCTGCGGGCATCGCCGGTGGCGGGGTCGTAGTTGTACAGCTCGCCCTTTGCCCAGCTGCCGGGGAAATTGCCCTCGTAGAAGTGGTACAGATATTCCTTGTGCTTCTGCGGGTCCATGCCCAGCCGGTTTTCCACCGCCTCGTCCAGACCCCAGCCAATATCGTCGTGACAGCGCAGATAGTTCACGAACCAGCAGTTGTCCGGCAGGGCGTTCAGGGCATCCAGCTGGGCTTTCAGCAGCCGGGTGTCCCGGCTGGCAAGGGCACCCCACAGGTTGACCATGGTGGACACATTGTAGAGCATGTGGCATTCCGGCTTTTCCGGGGTGCCGAAGTAGGCGGCAAGCTCCTTGGGAGCCATGACCACCTCGCCCTTGAGGATGACCGCCGGGCAGACGCATTCCAGCACCATGCGGAGCATCCGCACGATGGTGTGCACCTGCGGCAGATTGCGGCAGGTGGTGCCCAGCTGCTTCCAGATATAGGGTACCGCATCAATGCGGAACACTTCCACGCCCAGATTTGCCAGATGCAGGATGCTCTTGGTCATGTCCACGAACACTGCCGGGTTTGCATAATTCAGATCCCACTGATAATCGTGGAAGGTGGTCAGCACCCACTTGTGCATCTCCTCACACCATGTAAAGTTGCCGGGCGCGGTGTTGGGGAACACCTGCGGCACCGTCTGCTCGTACTGGTCGGGGATGGTGCGGTCCTCGTAGAGATGGTAATAGGCCTGAAACCACGGGTCGCCCGCCTTTGCCGCCATGGCCCAGCGGTGGGTGCTGGCGGTGTGGTTCATGACAAAATCCAGACACAGGCTGATGCCGGCTTTCCGCAGCTCCCGGGTCAGGTTTTCCAGATCTTTGTTGGTGCCAAGGGCAGGGTCTACGGTGTCGAAATCCTCCACCGCATAGCCGCCATCGTTGTGGGGATGGGGCATCTGCAAAAGGGGCATCAGGTGCAGATAGGTCAGCTTCTGCTCCTTGAGGTAGGGCAGCTTCTTTGCCAGTTCTTTTAAGTTTCCGGCAAAGAGGTCGGTGTACATGGTCATGCCGAACATATTGCCCCGCTTGTACCACTCCGGGTCAGCAGAGCGTGCCTTGTCCAGCGCTTTCAGCTCGGCGCTGCGGGCGTTGTAGGCGTCTGCCATCTCCCGTTCCAGAACCTCCAGCCCTTCCCGGTTGTGGTACAGTTCCATGAACAGCCATTCCAGTTCGTCCTTGTGCTTGGCAAACCGAGACTCAAATTCCTGTTTTGCTGCCATGGTTCAGCCCTCCACTTCTGCAAGGGTGGGCATGGCGGGGATAGCGCCGTGGCGGCTGGTGGTAATGCTTGCCGCCTTGTTGGCAAAGGCAAGAATGCTTTCCAGTTTGTCCACCGTCAGGGTGTCCAACTCCTCCTTGCAAAGCTTGGAAAGTGCCGCACCAAAGAAGGTATCGCCTGCGCCGTTGGTGTCGCCCACCTTGCAGGGCACGCCAGCCACATGGCCAGTTTTCTCCCCAAAGCGGTAGAATACGCCGTTTGCACCCAAGGTGACGAAAATCAGCCGGATGCCGTTCTGTGCCAGCTGTGCCGTGCCGCTTTCGCAGTCAGTGGTGCCGGTGAGCAAGGGCAGCTCTTCATCGGACACTTTCAGAATATCCACCAGCGGCAGGGGCGCTTTCATCTGGGCAATGGCATCCTCTTTGTTCTTCCAGAGGTTGGCACGGTAATTCGGGTCATAAGTAATGACAGCACCCAGCTTTTTGGCACGGGCAGCAGCGTCCAGCGTGGCAGTGCGAGAGGGGTCAGCGGTCAGGCTGACAGAGCCAAAGTGGACGATTTTGGCAGCTTTCAGAGCCTCGTCCGAAATGTCCTCTTTGCACAGCATCACGTCCGCGTTGGCACTGCGGTAGAAGCTGAAATCCCGCTCGCCGGTGGCATCCACTGACACGACTGCCATGGTGGTGGGGTGGTCTGCATCCACCGCCATGCCGGAAACGTCTACCTTGTTTTCTGCCAGAACCTCTTTCAGGTAGCGGCCAAAGGCATCTGCACCCACCTTGCCGATAAAGGCGGTCTGTGCGCCCAGTCTGGAAGCAGCCACAGCCAGATTTGCCGGGGCACCGCCGGGGTTTGCGGCAAATTGAGGGATGCCGCGGGCATCCTTGCCGGTCTGGGTCAGGTCGATTAAAACTTCGCCAATCGTTAAAATGTCCATGATAATTCTCCTTATTCTTGATGTGAAACCCAACGATTACCGCTGGAACAGATAATGAATGTAAGCGGCTGCACGCTCCGGGTGCGGTGCATTCTGCACTACCCCAAGATAGACCTTGCCAGAAAAACCTGCCTGCCTGACAAACGGCGTGTCCGAAATATCCAGCACGGTCCCACCGGCGTTCAGACCCGGCAGTGCATGGAAAGACGCATCCAGTGTCCGCAGATCGAGAAAATAATCATCTGCCAACAGTCGATCCCGTGCATATTCGTCCATCAGAACAACATCTAACCGCTGGGCACTGACTGCACCCAGCAGCTTCATCTCCGAAGCATATACATACTGCTCCTCTGCGCGTTCGCTTTCGCTGAGCAGTAAGCCAGACAGCAGATCGACCTGTTGCTTTTTGGTCAGACCCTGCGCCTCGGCAAAGCCGGTGGTAAGCTGTTCCGTCAGATCAGACCCGGCAGTGATATTTACCAGACCAAGGTAAAGCACATCCTCTTTTTTCGTCACATGACGGTAGGCTGCATAGCCAAGGATATAGACGACGATGAGCATGATCGCAATGGGCAGCTTGTAATATGCCCAGATGTGCTCCCACTTTTTGCGCCCATGGAGGGAGCGGAGCGTATCCCGGTCAGTTTTCGTCATGGTCGTATTCCTCGTGTACTGCATCAGGGTCTCCACCGATCAGATAGAGGATCCGAAGCATCAAAAAGGAGCAGAGCATGGCGCAGAAGCCCATGCCCAGCAGGAATGCAGGCGTGAACACAAACACTATGACGTACCCCATGATGCCATAGATTGCCGCCATCAGCAGGGTGCAAAACAGATACCGGACACCCACGAGAAACGCTGTTTTCAGGATGCCGAAGGTGGTGTTTTCAAACCGTGCCAGCAGAGGAAAGGTATACAGCAGAACGATGCCGTACAGAACTGCTGCACCAATCAGCACTGCAGTGAGCAGCGTCCAGAAAATGTTTTCGCTCCACATTCGGCGCAGCACTAAGCCATCCGCAGCCAGGAAACTGCCGACTGCCAGCAGGATAAGCCAGAGTTTTGTGGCAGGCTTAAAATTTTCCCGGAACGCCTTAAAAAACATCCGGGTCAGACCATCGTCCCGATCTTCCGCCATTTTGAGCGTGACATAGAACAATGCGGTCGTAGAAGCCCCTATGGTAACGATGGGCAGGCTGCACACGAGCCATAAGATGTTCAGGTAAGCACTGTAAGTCAATTTCGTCAGCACAGCAAACAGCGGCTTGTCCGTATTGCACAGGTCACGCATGGGGGTTCTCCTTTCGCTCAATCTCCTGTGGACTCGCGCAGGATCAGGTTGGTTTCCGTATAGACGGTGCGATAGTTCAGCGATGGTTCTTCGATGCGGGTCATAAGCAGATTGGCAGCGGTGTAGCCCATGATCTGTCCATGGATATGGATCGAAGTCAGACGGGGGGCAAAGTAGGAAGCCTCCTGACTGTCATCGAAACCGCAGACCCAGATATCATCGGGAACCGAATACCCCAGCTCATCCAATGCCTTGACCAGATCCATGGCAACAAAGTCATTGGCGCAGACAAAGGCATCCGGCATCGTTTTGAACCGACGGATGGTTTCGTACAGGGATACCGGATAGTTCTGCTGTCCCGATGGCATCGCACAGGTGCTCAGGCCTTCTGTCAGACCAAAGTGCTCCACTGCATCCCTATAAGCCATATAACGCTCAAAGAAGGACTGACAGTGGTTTTTATCCCCCGCAAAGCTGATGCGTTTTTTGCCGCGCTGGACCATGTGGGTCACCGCATTCTGGATCTCAATGCGGTTTTCCATATAAAGGCGGTCAGCTTTCAGAGGAGGACGCATATTCATCACAGGGCTGTCTACAAACAGCAGCGGAACATCCAGATCGCACAGCATCTGTGCGTAGTCATAGTCGAATACTTCAAAGCAGATGATGCCGGCTGTGCGCTGGATGTTGAGAGAAGATGGAAGTTTTTTCTCTTTCAACTCTATAAGAGAAATGCGATGAATGGTCATGCAGCTATGCAGATGGTCGATTTCCGACTGGAAACGATCCAGCATCGTGGAGGAAAAGTGAGAGCTGTTCAGAAACCGGGTCGTCAGCATGGCGATCTCCCGTTTGTCACTCGGCAGAATGGAAGGCGCTGCTGTTTTTGCAGCGTCTTCCTGAAACAGCGGCAGATAGGCGAACTGCTTATAGCCCATTTCGGCGGCTTTGCGCAGGATCTTCTCCCGTGTGGCATCTGCCAGCACACCGGTGTTGTTGATGGCCTTTGAAACTGTGTTGCGGGAAAGCTGCAGTTCGTTTGCAATATCCTGAATGGTGACCTTGGTTGTCATAAGTCATCCTCTTCCTTTACAGTATAGAGGCGGATGTTCCCTCTTTTATAGATAAAGTCTGGTGACGGATCTTGTTCTTTATGACTCCAGTATAGTGCAAATGCACAAATTAGTCAAACGTAAAAATGCAAATCATCATTTTGCATATTTGCGCACTTTCGGATTTGTGCATCTGTACAAATCCACAGTATTTCTTGATATATACTATGAATTATCGTTGACATTCGCTTGCTTGCGTGGTATAAATGAATTACAGAATTTTACATTTGCACAATCGAAGTAAAAAGCGCAAGATTCAAAGGTGCAAATGTAAAATGCAAATCAAGCGGCAAACAAATCAAAAAGGAGGAGAATGATTCATGAAAGCAAAGACAGCCTCGTCGGAAACGGCTGTGCTGGCAGCAGAACGCAAGCTGCACAACACATGGGTCTACATCAAACGGCATTGGCAGCTTTACCTGTTGTTCCTGCTGCCTGCCGTGGTGCTGACGCTGGTGTTCAAGTACGCTCCCATGGGCGGTGTGCTGATCGCGTTCCAGAAGTACAATCCCTTCAAAGGTATCTGGGGCAGCGAGTGGGTAGGCTTCAAAAACTTTACCCGCTTCATGTCCTCGCCGGACTTCCAGCGCTATCTGATCAACACCCTGAAGCTGAGCGTCTACGGTCTGCTGTGGGGTTTCCCGATCCCTATCCTGCTGGCATTCCTGCTCAACCGTATCGAGAGCAAGAAGATCAAGCAGAAGGTGCAGCTGGTGCTGTATATGCCCAACTTCATCTCGGTCATCGTGCTGTGCGGCATCGTCCGGGTGCTGCTGAGTGTCACCGGTCCGGTGAACGGCCTGCTTCACACCAGCATCAACTTCATGACGCTGCCGGAAGTGTTCCGCCCCATCTACATCATCAGCGGCATCTGGCAGGGTGCCGGCTGGGCATCCATCATGTACACCGCATCTCTTTCTAACGCCAGCAAAGATCTGAAGGAAGCTGCGATGATCGACGGCGCAAACCTGATCCAGCAGATCATGACGGTGGAGTGGCCCGCCATTAAGGATATGGTCGTTATTCAGTTTATCCTGCAGGCAGGCAACATCATGAGCATCGGTTTTGAAAAAGCCTATGCCCTGCAAACTGACCTGAACCTGAACACTGCCGAGATCATTGCAACGTATGTTTATAAAAAGGGCCTGTTGGACGGCGATTACAGCTTTTCCACGGCAGTCGGTCTGTTCAACACCGTTGTCAACGTCATCCTGCTGATCGCAGTGAACAAGATCGTTGCCAAAATGAACGATGGCAAGGGCTTGTAAGGAGGGGTTTACCATGGCAAAACAGAAAAAATCAAAAATGGCCCTCTACACCAGACAAGATAAGATCATCCTGTACTGCGGCTACGCACTTCTGGGCTTGTTCCTGCTGGCGATCATCGTTCCGATGATCTACATCGTCATCGCGTCCTTTATGGACCCGGTCACTCTGCAAAACAAGGGCATCTCCTTTGATTTCAGCAAGTGGAGTCTGGATGCTTACCAGCGTGTCGTTTCGGACAAGCAGATCTGGGTCGGCTTCAGGAACGCAGTACTTTACTCGATCATCTTCACCATCATCTCGGTCGCTGTGACGATGCTTGCCGCTTATCCCATGTCGCTGCCGGACTTCAAAGGCAAAACGATCTTCAACACCTTGTTTGTGATCACGATGTTTTTCAGCGGCGGTCTGATCCCCACCTACCTGCTCATCAACAATCTGGGTCTGCTGGATTCCATGTGGGCGGTCATTCTGCCGGGAGCATTCAGCGTGTGGAACATGATCATTGCCCGTACCTATTATCAAGGCATCCCGCGTGAGCTGCGCGAAGCTGCGGATGTGGATGGAGCCAGCGAGATGCTTTACTTCTTCAAGATCCTGCTGCCCGTCTGTATGCCGGTGGTGGCAGTTCTGGCCCTGTGGCAGTTCGTGGCAATGTGGAACAGCTACTTTGACGCCATGATCTACCTGAACAGCGCATCGAAGCAGCCGCTGCAGCTGGTGCTGCGTTCCATCCTGATCCAGAGCCAGCCGGAATCCGGCATGATCGCAGATATCCAGAGCACTGCCGAACGTGCGAAGATGGCAGAGCTGCTCAAATATGCAACCATTATTATTTCCAGTCTGCCGCTGCTGGTGATGTATCCCTTCTTCCAGAAGTATTTTGATGCCGGCATCATGGCTGGTTCCATTAAAGGCTGAGGATATTCCAGAATTTTATGAGCCGGTACGCTCATCTGTTACACGAAGAAAGAACCACAAAAAAGGAGAAAATACCATGAAAAAGCTGATCTCTCGCCGCAACTTCCTCAAGGTCTGTGCTCTGGCGGGCTCTGCTGCTGCTCTGTCTGCCTGTGGCGGCGGCAAATCCACCGGCGGCAGCAATTCTGCTGCCGCAGCTGTGGACACGACCGGTGTCGTTACATTTCCGCTGTCCGAAAAGGTCACCTTTACCGGTATGACCAGCTTCCCTGTGGGCAGCGAATCCGAGCCGAACAACCGCACCATCTTCAAGCGTCTGGAAGAGCAGACCAATGTGCATATTGACTGGACCGCCATCCAGTCCGACCAGTGGAACGATAAGATCACCCTGAATATGTCCAACCCCAACACCCTGACGGATTTTGTTTTTACTGCTGATTTTACCGACAGCAATCTGCTGCGCTACGCAGATCAGGGTGTCATCCTCAATCTGGAAGACTACATTGACAACAATATGCCTAATCTCCAGAAGGTCTTTGAGCAGTACCCGGAGTACCGCACCATGTGCACCGACAGCGATGGCCACATCTGGGCACTGCCCTGGATCGAGCAGCTGGGCTCAGAAAAGACCGCCATCCAGACCATTGGCAACATGAGCTTCATCAATACCAAGTGGCTGAACTTCCTCGGTCTGTCGATGCCCACCACAGTGGACGAGTTTGAGCAGGTGCTGATGGCATTCCGTGATAACGCCGCTTCTATCAAGGCAGAGTATGGCATTGACGGCGACATCATCCCCATGTCCTGCATCGTCAACAACGGCGATCAGGATCCCAGCATCCTCATCAATGGCTTTGGCGAAGGCTACGGCGATGCAGACAAAGACCGCCATATCGCTGTTACCAACGACCGGAAAGTCATCTGTGCCGCCACCCAGCAGGGCTACCGTGATGGTCTGGACTGGCTGCACAAGCTGTATGCCGAAAAGCTCATTGACCCGGAGTGCTTCACGCAGGAGTGGTCCACCTATGTTTCCAAGGGCAAGGCTGGCCGCTATGGTGTCTGCTTCAGCTGGGATGTTGCCAACATTGACAACCTGACCGACTGGGAGCCGCTGCCTGCCCTGACCGCCGATACCCGGAATATCACTCCGCAGAACGGCTCTTTCACCAGCGGCTTTGCCCGCGGCAAGTGCGTTGTTACCGCA
This sequence comes from Faecalibacterium sp. DFI.5.82, assembly GCF_029076575.1. Taxonomy (NCBI): domain Bacteria; kingdom Bacillati; phylum Bacillota; class Clostridia; order Eubacteriales; family Oscillospiraceae; genus Faecalibacterium; species Faecalibacterium sp. DFI.5.82. The sequence goes on along the minus strand of NZ_JARFIS010000010.1, from coordinate 124,458 downwards.
AAGGCGGCTAATCCTGCACTGGTTTGCGCATGGCTGGATCAGATGTACGCACCCCTCCAGTCTCCGCAGAACAACTGGGGTACTTACGGCGATGCGGAAGGCTTTAACATTTTTGAAATGTCCACCAACGATAAGGGCGAGCCCATGCTGAAGCACGCTCCTCTGGGCGATGCTTCTCCCGTGGAAGTCCGTGAGGCGCAGTGTGTCGGCGGGCCTCTGGCGGTTCTGGATGATTACTATGGTGTATACGTTACCTGCCCGGACGATGCACAGTACCGTCTGGACTGGATCAAGGATATCTACACCCCGGATATGAACAACGATTATGTCTATCCCAATGTCTTTATGAGCAACGAGGACACCGAGCAGGTCTCTAACCTGCAGGCAGATCTGCAGACCTACATGAATACGCAGAAGGCGAACTGGATCATGAACGGCACTAAGGATGCAGAGTGGAACGACTATCTGAGCAAGCTGGAAGCCTACGGCCTGTCCGACTATCTGGGCATTATGCAGAAGTATCTGGATGCTTACTACGCATAAGAATTCTTTCCTTTGGAGGATTCCATGAACGATTTGACTTTACAAAAAGCCCGTGCCTACGAGGCCGAGCACGGCGCTGCCATTACCCCGGCGGAACGCCCTGCTTACCACATGACTCCTTATGTGGGCTGGCTCAACGACCCCAACGGCTTCTCTTATTACAAAGGGAAGTATCACCAGTTCTATCAGTATAACCCCTACGATGTGCGGTGGGCGCCCATGCACTGGGGTCACGCCGTCAGCACCGACCTGCTGCACTGGGAGTATCTGCCCTGTGCACTTGCCCCGGATTCCCCGGTGGACAACGGCCCCGGCTGCTTCTCCGGCTCTGCCACCGAGATGGATGACGGCAGGCAGCTGCTGATGTACACCAGCGTGGTGGCAGAAAAGCAGCCCAATGGGGAGATGCGGGATATCCAGACCCAGAGCATTGCCATCGGTGACGGTCTCAACTACGAAAAGCCTGCCTGCAACCCGGTGCTGACCCAGAAAGACCTGCCGGAAGGCTTCAGCAGGTTCGACTTCCGGGACCCCAAGATCTGGCGTGAGGCCGATGGCACCTACTCCGCCGTCACCGTCTGCCGGGCCGAGGACGGCAGCGGCGCAGCGGCACTGTTCCAGAGCAAGGACGGCTTCGACTGGCACTTTGTCACGGTGCTGGAACGCTGCAACAATCAGTACGGCAAAATGTGGGAGTGCCCGGACTTCTTTCCGCTGGACGGCAAGCAGGTCTTGATGCTCGGCCCCATGGAGATGCTGCCCAAAGGTGAGTTTCACAATGGTCACAACGTGATTGCCTTCATCGGCAGCTACGACCAAGCCACCCACACCTTCACCAAGGAAAATGTGCAGCTGATGGACGGCGGCATCGACTTCTATGCTACCCAGACCACTCTTGCCCCGGATGGCCGCCGGATCATGACCGCATGGCTGCAGACCTGGTCGGACACCGAGGATAAGCCCCAGGGCTGCAAGTGGTTCGGACAGACCATCTGCCCCCGGGAGCTGCATATCAAGGACGGACGCATTGTTCAGACCCCCGTGCGGGAGCTGGATGCCGTCCACGGCAAGCGCACCTTCTATGAAAATGTGACGGTGCAAAGCGAAACTTCTTTAGAAGGCATCAAGGGCCGTGTGGCCGATTTGACCATCACGGTGCAGCCCGGCGAATACCGTTCCTTTACCCTGAAGCTGGCCGCCGATGCAGATCATCACACCAGCCTGACCTACGATCCCTACACTTCCGAGCTGACGCTGGATCGCAGCTATGCCGGTTCCCGTGCCGACATCGTTCACCGCCGCAGCTGCAAGGTGCGCAGCCAGAACGGTGCACTCAAGCTCCGCATCCTGCTGGATAAAAACAGCATCGAAGTTTTCGCCAACGATGGTGAGCAGACCATGACCGCATGGATCTACACCCCCCAGTCTGCCGACGGCATCACCTTTGCTGCCGATGGCAAAGCAACTGTTACGGTGGAACAGTTTGAGCTGAATCTGTAACCTGATATTCCCATCATTTCTCCTTCATTGAATACAGCCCCGCTTTGGCTTCTCCTTCGCCAAAGCGGGGCTGTGTTTTTGTATGGGTTCTATGCTTTCTGCCCCGTTCCGGGGGCTTTTTTGTGTCCGGGAGGCAGCGTTTTCTGAAAACGTAGCCAAACTGCAAAAAAAGTTACAATTTTCTCATCAAAAAAGGCGGTTTCCCATTGACAGCCTTGTTATAATAGGAGTGTAAGATTTTTGAGCCAGCACTCTGCGGCTCTGATTGCTGAACGGCCCTTGCGGGCTTTTGGAAAAAGAAAGAGGCATACAGCATTATGACGAATATCGATATTTTCTCCGGCTTCCTGGGTGCCGGCAAGACGACCCTGATCAAGAAGCTCATCAAGGAATCCTTTGCGGGCCAGAAGGTGGTCCTGATCGAGAACGAGTTCGGTGAGATCGGCATCGACGGCGGCTTCCTGAAGGAGTCCGGCATCCAGATCAACGAGCTGAACGCAGGCTGCATCTGCTGCTCTCTGGTGGGCGATTTCCGTGCCGCTCTGCAGCAGGTGGTGGAGCAGTACCACCCCGACCGCATCGTCATTGAGCCCTCTGGTGTGGGCAAGCTGAGCGATGTCACCCGCGCTGTGGAGGGTGTGGCTGAGCATCTGGATGTGAAGCTGAACAGCTTTGTCACCGTGGCCGATGTCAACAAGGTCAAGATGTATATGAAGAACTTCGGTGAGTTCTATGATGATCAGATCAGCCACGCAAGCTGCATCATCCTGAGCCGCACCCAGACCGCCAGCGAGGAGAAGATCGCCGCTGCGGTCGCCATGCTGCGCGAGAAGAACCCCACCGCTACCATCGTGACCACCGCATGGGATTCCCTGACCGGTGAGCAGATCCTGAAGGCCATGTCCTCCAAGGACGATTTCAAGGCAGAGCTGATCGCCATGGCTGCCAAGGCCAATGAGAAGCACGCCGAGGAGGACGAGGAAGAAGAGCACGAGCATCATCACCACCATTACGATGAGAACGGTGTGTGCAGCTGCGGCCATCACCACCATGATCACGATGACGATGACGACGATGATGAGGACGAGCACGAGCATCACCACGACCACGAGGATGATGACCACGAGGAGCACTGCTGCCACCATCACGACCACGACCATGAGGATGACGATGACCATGATGAGCATGAGCATCATCACCACGATGAGGACGGCCACTGCTGCTGCGGCCATCACCACCACCATCACCACGATCACGATGCCGATGAGGTGTTCACCAGCTGGGGTGTCGAGACGGCCAAGAAGTTCAGCAAGGCAGACATCGAGCATGCACTGACCGAGCTGGACGGCGGCAAGTACGGCATGATCCTGCGCTCCAAGGGCATCGTGGACGGCGGTGCCGACGGCTGGCTGGAGTTCGATTACGTCCCCGGCGAGTGGGAAGTGCGTCAGCGCGGTGCCGACGTGGGCGGCAAGCTGGTCGTCATCGGCTCCAAGCTGGACGAAAAGGCCATTGCCGCACTGTTTGGCTGCTGAGCTGCAAGTTGTGTAAGGAGAAAAACCGATTATGGCAAACGAGATCCCGGTTTACCTGTTTGTGGGCTTCCTCGAAAGCGGCAAGACCAAGTTCATTCAGGAGACCTTTGAAGACCCCAATTTCGACTCCGGCGACAAGACCCTGCTGCTGGTCTGCGAAGAGGGCGAGGAAGAATATAACGAGAAGAAGTTCGCCTTCCCCGGCGTGACCCTGAAGGTCCTCGAGGATAAGGCGGAGCTGAACCCCCAGAATCTGGCCAGGCTCGAAAAAGAATCCGGTGCAGGCCGTGTGGTCATTGAGTACAACGGCATGTGGCTGCTGCAGGATCTGGCCAACAACCTGCCCGAAAACTGGATCGTCTACCAGTGCATTGCCACGGCTGACGGCACCACGGCTCTGACCTACGCCCGCGACAACTCCATGCGCTCTCTGCTGCTGGACAAGATCGCCCGCAGTGAGCTGATCGTGTTCAACCGCGCCGAGGCCGTGAACAACGATGCCGCCCGTCAGGAGCTGCACAAGCTGGTGCGTCAGGCCTCCCGCAAGTGCGATATCGCCTATGAGTTCGCCGACGGCAGCGTGGCATATGATGACATCCCTGACCCGCTGCCCTTCGATCTGAACGCCCCGATCGTTGAGATCGGCGAGGACGATTTCGGCATCTGGTATATGGACTGCCAGGACGAGCCCCAGAAGTACGTGGGCAAGACCGTCCGGTTCTTGGCGCAGGTCTGCCAGACCAACCGCGCGGGCAAAAACAGCTTTGTGCCCGGCCGTTTTGCAATGACCTGCTGCGTGCAGGATATCCAGTTCGTGGGCTTCCCCTGCAGCTATGATGGCTACAAGGCACTGGAGCAGCGCGCCTGGGTCACTGTGACCGCCAAGGTCAATTACAAGTTCCACAACATCTACCGCGGCAAAGGCCCGGTGCTGACCGCCATCTCGGTGGAGCCCGCCGAAAAGCCGCAGAACGATGTCGTAACATTCTCTTAAATCCTATCTTATACAGGGAGGACTTCACCATGAAAACTCTGTTCCGTGTTCTGGGTGCCGCTGCCGCTGTGGCTGTTACCGGTGCCGCCATCGTCGTGCTGGACAAAGTTCTGAACGACAAGGACCCGCTCCACGTCGAAAACGTGGAGTTCCCCGAGGAAGCTGAAAAGGACCCCGCCGAGGCTGAAAAGACTGCCGAAGCCTATGCCGAGGGCGAGGCCAAGGAGACCGCTTCCGGTGACGCATGGCCCCCTGCCTTTGAAAAGGCTCCTGCCGAGCCCGAGACTGCGCCCGCAGCCCCGGTGGTGGAAGCTGCCCGGGCAGAGGAGCCTGCCGAGGAAAAGCCTGCGGCAGAGGAAACGACCGTGAATCCTGTGGAGGCAGGCCCTGCCGTTGCCCCCAAGGATGAGAACGGCAAGTTCGATACCACCAAGATCGCGGAGGCCAGCGATTTCACCGGCATCGAAGAGGAATCCGGCTGCAAGAGCTGAGCAAAGCAATAAAAGGACGCTGTGCCGCAGGGCACAGCGTCCTTTTTCTGTCTGGGTCATTTCCGCAGGGCTTTGGCGGCTTCGGTGCCTGCCACGGCACCCTCGTACACGGCCTTGGCGACCTGCAGCAGCCCGCCGGTGCAGTCTCCGGCGGCATATAGGCCGGACAGGGAGGTCTGCATGTGGTCATCCACCACGATCCGGCTGCCGTTCACCTCGGCCCCCAGCTTGCGGGCCAGGGCGGTGCTGCCCGCCACGCCCAGCGCCACGAACACGCCGGAGACTTCCAGTGTCCCGCCGTCTTTCAGCTGCACGCCGGTGACCCGCTCTTCACCGAGGATGGCTTCTACGGCTTCCGTCCGCACGGCCACCTCCGGCGGGAACTGTGCCGTCAGCGGGGCCCCGCCCGTGAGCAGGGTGACGCTGTGGGCCACGGGCTGCAGGGCCTGTACCTCATGCAGGGCGTACTCTCCACTGCCCAGCACGGCCACATCCCTGCCGCGGTAGAAAAAGGCATCGCAGGTGGCGCAGTAGCTCACGCCGTGGCCCTCCAGCCCGGCAAGGCCCGGAATGCGGGGCGCTGCCCGGGAAGCCCCCGTGGCCAGAATGACGGCATCGGCAGGGAAATCCCCAGCCAGTGTCTCCACGGTCAGCTTGTCGGTGTAGGTCAGGCCCACGGCCTCAGTGGTGACGAACTCCACCCCCACGGCCTTGGCACCCTCGATGCCCCGGCGTTCCAGCTCGGCACCGGTGATGGGCTCGGCAAAGCCGTAGTAGTTCTGGATGAGCTCGGCCCGGTCCAGTGCGCCGGGGCCCTTGGTCAGAACGGTGGTCTGCACCCCGGCGCGCGCGGCATACAATGCCGCCGAGACACCTGCGGGGCCGGAACCGATGATCACAATGTTAGACATGGCAGTTTCTCCTTATGGTAGGTTGTACAGAGGATAGTTTGATCTTATGATAACTATTATACCTCAACTCTCCGCACTTTTCATCTCCGATGAACTGTGCTATACTGAAAACATCGCAAGAATCGACACCATGGAGGGGAAAAACCTATGTCCAAGCAGCGCCTGCTTTTTATCACCACCGGCGGCACCATTGCCAGCGTGCGCACCGCACAGGGGCTCAAGCCTGTTCTGACCAGTGAGGAGCTGCTGGCCCATCTGCCGGAATTGCAGCAGCTCTGCTGCCCGGAAACGCTCAACCTGTGCAGCATCGACAGCACCGACCTTGGCCCGGAGCACTGGCTGATGATGGCCAAGGCCGTGCAGGAAAACTATGCGCTTTACGATGGCTTTATCATCTGCCACGGCACGGATACGCTGGCCTACTCGGCGGCGGCGCTGTCCTACCTTATTCAGAATGCGGACAAGCCCATCATCCTCACGGGTGCCCAGCAGCCCATTTCCAACGAGATCACCGATGCCAAGAAGAACCTGCGGGACAGCGTGATCTGTGCTCTTGACCCGGGCAGCCGGGGTGTGATGGTGGTGTTTGGCGGGCACGTCATTGCGGGCACCCGCGCCAAGAAGAACAAGACCATCAGCTACGATGCCTTTGCGTCGGTCAACTTCCCGGCGCTGGCGCTGGTGCAGGGCGACCGGCTGGTGCGGTATGTGGCTTCGCCCTGGCCCACCGGCCCGGTGGAGTTTGGCCGGGCGCTGAACCCCAAAGTGTTCCTGCTCAAGCTGACCCCCGGCCTTGGACCGGAGCTTATCCCGGCCATCTTTCAACAATATGACTGCGTCATTGTGGAAAGCTTTGGCGTGGGCGGCATTCCCCAGCGGCTCATGGATGCCTTTGCCGAGGAGCTGGGCGATTACGACAAGACCCACAAGATCCTGATCCTGACCACGCAGGTCACTTATGAGGGCAGCGATGTGGGCATTTACGAGGTGGGCAAACGGGTCAAGAACCGCTTCCGCTTCCTGGAGGCCCACGATATGACCATTGAGGCCGTTGTCACCAAGGTCATGTGGCTGCTGGCCCAGAACTGCGAGAACTTTGACCAGCTCCAGCAGCGGTTCTACCGGCAGATCAATTTTGATACATTCTATCATTGAAACAAACGGGAGATGCCCCACCGGCACCTCCCGTTTCTGTTATGCGAACACCAGCTGCACCAGCAGCACATAACACACCGTACCGCCGGTGATGGAGACCAGTGTCTGGTGCTTCCACCGGTGCAGGGCGATGGTCACAGCAATGGCAATGGCCTCGGGGATGCCGTGACTGCCCGCAAAGGGTGTGACGCTTTTCAGGCAGTAGAGGATCAGCATTCCGAAGATGGCGGCGGGCAGCACCCGGCCCAGATACTGTACCACCTCGGGCGGCTGCTGGTCCTTGGAGGAAAAGATCAAAAAGGGCAGAAAGCGGGTGAGCATGGTCGCCGCCGTGCACACTGCAATGGTCAGACCCATCTGGAACGTGGTCATTGCGCTGCCTCCTTCTGCTTCTCCGTTTGGCCGGGGACGATGCCGTCGGCCCGCTCAATGGGCTTGCGCAAAACCAGCAGCAGCACCAGAATGCAGGCCATTGAGGGCGGCAGGAAGCTGCCGGAACCAAAAAGGACCAGGCAGACCAGTGGCACGGCCAGCCCGATGATGCCGCTGTAATGCTGCTTTTCCTTTTCCCACTGGTTGAGGAAGATGACCACGAACATGGCGGTCATCACAAAATCCACGCCTTTGGTGCTGAAGGGGAGCACCGACCCCACCACGGCCCCCAGCCCGGCGCTGGCGACCCAGTAAAACTGGTCCAGCAGAGTGATGAAGAACATGAACCAGCCCCGGTCGATCCCCTGCGGCGGCTCTGCAGAGCAGGTGATGGAAAAGGTCTCGTCGCTCATGGCAAAGATCATGTAAAAGCTGCGCAGGTCGTAGCCCTTGTACCGCTCCAGCATGGCCAGACCGTAGAACAGGTGCCGCGCCTGGATCATCAGCGCCATCAGAAAAGCCGACAGTGGGGAAAAGGTCCCCAGCAGCAGGCTTGCCAGCACAAATTCCAGCGAGCCGCCGTAGACCACGGTGCCCATGAGCATAGGCATCCAGACGGGCAGGCCAAGGCTCTGCACATAGATGCCGTAGCCCATGCCCAATACGAGATATCCTGCAAACACCGGCACGGTCTGGGGTGCGGCGGCCCGGAAGGCCTGCCACACCACACCGGAGCCCGGTACAGCTTGTATGGTTTTGGATTCTTTCATATACACTAACCCCCTGGATTGGTAGTATAACAGATTTCCGGGATTTTGCAAGAAAAATCCCGGGGCCGGATGTTTCCTGTCAATTTGAAAACTTTTTGTCCGTCACTCGTGGACTTTTGGCGAATCAGGATAAAGTTTTGCCAAAAGGCTTGCACTTTGATGCTTTACTGTGGTAAAATCAAAGCGTACTTTCATTTGGAAAGACAAGGGGGAAAAAGTATATGACCAACATCTGCATCATCGCCACCATCATCATCTATCTGGTGGCAATGCTGTTGGTTGGGGTTGCATACAGCAAGTCCAACAACGACAGCACCGATTTCTACCTTGGCGGCCGCAAGATGGGCCCGCTGGTCACGGCCATGAGTGCCGAAGCCAGCGATATGTCCAGCTGGCTGTTGATGGGAATGCCGGGCCTTGCCTACCTCACCGGCATCGCCTCGCCCGGCTGGACCGCCATCGGCCTGGCGCTGGGCACCTGGCTGAACTGGCTCATCGTGGCCCGGCGGCTGCGGCGGTATTCGGCCAATCTGGAAGCCATCACCGTGCCCCAGTTCCTGTCCCTGCGCTTCCACGACCAGCGCAATCTGCTCAACGCACTGGGCGCGGTGATCATCATCGTGTTCTTTGTGCCCTACACGGCTTCGGGCTTTGCCGCCTGCGGCAAGCTGTTCCACAGCCTGTTCGGCGTAGATTACATGGCGGCCATGGTGGTCTCGGCCTGCGTCATCGTGGGCTATACCATCACGGGCGGCTTCCGCGCTGTTACCACCACCGACCTCATCCAGTCCATCGTGATGAGCCTGGCCCTTGTGGCTGTGCTGGTGTACGGCATTGGCGCGGCAGGCGGCTGGGATGCCGTTGTGGCCAACGCCCAGAGCCTGCCCGGTTACCTGACCATGATGGCCAGCCACAACGCTGCCGAGGGCACGGCCACCTCGTACAGCCTGCTGGACATCGTCTCCACCATGGCGTGGGGCCTGGGCTACTTCGGAATGCCCCACATCCTGCTCCGCTTCATGGCCATTGAGGATGAAAAGAAACTGGTACTCAGCCGCCGCATTGCCAGCGTGTGGGTCGTCATTGCCATGACAGCCTCCATCATCATCGGCATGGTGGGCCTTGGCATGACCAAGGCAGGCGCGCTGGAGTACCTGAGCGGCTCCTCCAGCGAGACGGTCATCGTCCGCATTGCAAACCTCATTGCACAGCACGGCATTCTGGCAGCCGTGCTGGCGGGCCTGATCCTGGCGGGCATCCTTGCCGCCACCATGTCCACCGCCGACAGCCAGATGCTTGCTGCCGCGTCCAGCGTCTCCCAGAACATCCTGCAGGAGTTCGGCCACATGAAGCTGACCGAACGCCAGAGCCTGTTTGCCGCCCGCCTGACCATCATCTGCGTCAGCGTGGTGGGCGTGGTGCTGGCCCGTGACCCCAATTCCAGCGTGTTCGGCATCGTCAGCTTTGCATGGGCCGGTTTCGGCGGCGCGTATGGTGCCGTGATGCTCTGCGCCCTGTTCTGGAAGCGCTGCAACTGGCAGGGTGCGCTGGCCGGGATGCTCGCCGGCGGCCTGATGGTCTTTGTCTGGAAGTACCTCATCAGCCCGCTGGGCGGCGTGTTCAGCATCTATGAGCTGCTGCCCGCCTTCCTGACCTCGCTGCTGGTCTGCGTGGTGGTCAGCCTGGTCACCCCCGCCCCCTCGAAGGAGATCGAAGCCGAGTTTGAGGCGGCGAAATAAGAAACAATAGAAAGCAAGGGCCATTGCACAGATTCTCGTGCAATGGCCCTTGCTTTATGCTCGGCGCACAACGCCGTTCTCAACAAAGAAAAGATTCGGCTAAGAAAAAATATTTTGTATACAAAAAAGAAAAGATTGTTTGTGCAGAGTCACAAAAATGCTGCACGAATTAAAGAATACAACAAGAAATACTTTTAAATCGTAAATTCTTCAGGCGGAATCGTAAAAAAATTCTAACATTTTGGAAAGAGATGCCGTATTATGGATTCATAAATACGCATACGGCTTGCGGGCGGTGTGCCAAAATTGTCCGGAAAGTTCAGAAAGGAGTATTTTCATGGGGAAATCAACAGTGGATGCGTCTGCAGGGTTTGGATTGCGTGATAAACTTGCATACGCAGCGGGTGACTTTGGCTGCAATATGAGTTTTGCACTCAAAGGCTACCTGACGATTTATTGGACGCAGTTTATGGGGATCGACAACTACCTGATGGCATCCCTTTTGCTGATCGTGCAGATCTGGGACGCAATCAACGATCCTATTATCGGAGCAATGGTAGATGCGGATACGCACAAATACCGCCGGAACAAGTTCCTTGCCTATATCTGGTTCGGTGCGATCGGACTGACCGTGGCTGGTGCACTTTGCTATCTGCCGTTCCCGCAGGCTCCCGGTATGGTCAAGAACATTCTGTTTGTGGCAGGCTATATGATCTGGGATGCTTTCTACACCGTTGCAAATGTGCCGTATGGCTCGATGCTGTCTCTGATCTCGGATGACCCGATCCAGCGTGCACAGCTGTCGACTTTCCGCTCCATTGGTTCTATGGGCGGTGCGCTTCTGACCGGTATGCTGATTCCGGTGATCATTTATGATAACCAGAACAACCTGCGTGGTGAGCAGATGTTTGTCATTGCTCTGATCATGGGTGTGATCGGTCTGATCTGCTTCCGCTTTATGGTCACGAACACAAAGGTGCGTGTGGACACCACGATTACGCTGAAAGAGGATGCACCGAAGTTCAACATCGTGAAGGCGTTCAACAACTTTATCCATAATCGCCCGGCTGTGGGCGCAACGCTGGCACCTATCGCAACGTTTATTGGTATGTATGGCGCCTCTACTGCAGGTCAGATCCTGTTCCAGGCTTATTTCAAGAATGCAAAGATCTCCGGCATTGTGGGTATGATCTCCTACTTTGGCGTTTTCATCTTCAGTCCTTTTGTGAGCCGTATCGTCAAGCGCTTTGGCAAGAAAGAAGCCGTGACCTTTGGCTCAGCAGTCTGCGCGCTGGCGTACGTCCTGATGCTGGTTCTGCCCATTACACCGGACAGCCGGGGCCTCGGCCTTTATGTCCTGTGTCAGGTCATTGCAATGCTGGGCGGCGGTATCGGAAGCTGCCTGAGCTGGTCTCTGATGGCAGATGCGATCGATTATAACGAGTGGAAATTTGGTGTGCGAGAAGAAGGCACTACCTATGCACTGCACTCCTTCTTCCGTAAGCTTGCACAGGGCATCGGACCTTCTCTGGGCCTTGTTCTGGCAACCAAACTGGGCTATGATGCATCTCTGAAGGCTGCACAGACGATCGAAGTGGCAACCCGGATGCGCTATCTGGTGCCGGTCATGTATCTGGGAAGCTATATCGTGATGATCATTGCGTACGGCGTGGTGTTCAATCTGGACAAAAAGACCCTGGCGCAGATGGAAAGCGATCTGAAAGAACGCCGGGCAAAGAACGAAAAGTAAATGGTCTTAAAATCAGAGGAATAGAAGAACGGGAAACTTCTGATAAGATGATAGAAAGCCCTCCTTTCGCTTGAGCGATGGGAGGGCTTTCCTTTTTTCAGTTGATCAGAATCGCCATCATCTCAGCGCAGGGGATCGCGAAGCCGAACCCGAAGAAGAACAGCAGGTCGAGCACAAACTTCCAGAGCCGGACAGCAGGGGAGCAGAAGTTCATGGAGCGGGTGACGGAGGCACCTATCTCACCCCAGTGTCGGTAGTAGCCGGTCTGCTCAAAGTTGTTCCAGAGCTCCAGCGAGAGAAATTCTATCCCGACGAACAATGGGAAAAACACCCAGGAGGGAAGCCAGCCGTCTGCCTGCAGGTTCCCATTGCTCAGGGTACGCCAGTGGACGGCCATCCGGCCCGGGCAGGCGAGGATGCCCCAGATGGCCAGTGCGGCACTGAGCCAAAACAAAACTGCCCGTACCGAGCGCCAGTCAATGGATTGTTGACGGCGCAGCAGGGTAAAGAAATCTTCCAGCGGGACTTCCGGTGCAATATCTGCTTCCTGCGGGTCACGGCAGTGCATCAGGTCGGCAAGGGTCAGCCCCAGCGCGTCGGCTAGTGGTTCCAGCGTGTTGATGTCCGGCAGGCCGACCCCGCGCTCCCATCGGCTGACAGCCTTATCTGTTACATGCAGCTGCTGGGCCAGCTCTGCCTGTGTTAATCCCTGTGACTTGCGCATCCGGGCAAGAAATGCCCCGAACGTTTTCGCATCCATTATGCTCACATCCTTTGGAAAAAGGATAGCATACCACGCACCAAAAGGCAATCGACGCTTTGTTTACCTGCTCCAAAACACAAATCCCCCACCGCCTGTTCGGTCAATGGACAGGCAGCGGGGGATATTTTATATGGAGTTCAGAAGAAAAATGCTGGGATCAGAGCTTACAGCTGGGGGCCGGCAGAAACCAGAGCCTTGCCGTGCTCGTTACCCTCGTACTTCTTGAAGTTCTTGATGAAGCGGCCAGCCAGATCCTTGGCCTTCTCCTCCCACTGGGAAGCGTCGGCGTAGGTATCGCGGGGATCCAGGATGCCGGTGTCAACACCGTTCAGGACGGTGGGAACCTCGAAGTCGAAGTAGGGGATCTTCTTGGTGGGCACGTTGTTGATATCGCCGTTCAGGATAGCATCGATGATGCCACGGGTGTCCTTGATGGAGATGCGCTTGCCGGTGCCGTTCCAGCCGGTGTTGACCAGGTAAGCCTTAGCGCCGCTCATCTTCATCTTCTTGACCAGCTCCTCAGCGTACTTGGTGGGGTGCAGCTCCAGGAAAGCCTGGCCGAAGCAAGCGGAGAAGGTGGGGGTGGGCTCGGTGATGCCGCGCTCGGTGCCAGCCAGCTTGGCGGTGAAGCCGGACAGGAAGTAGTACTGGGTCTGCTCGGGGCTCAGGATAGAGACGGGAGGCAGAACACCGAATGCGTCAGCAGACAGGAAGATGACATTCTTTGCAGCAGGTGCAGAAGAGATGGGGCGGACGATGTTCTGGATGTGGTTGATGGGGTAGGACACACGGGTGTTCTCGGTGACAGACTTGTCAGCGAAGTCGATGTGGCCCTCAGCATCCAGAGTGACGTTCTCCAGCAGAGCGTTGCGCTTGATGGCGTTGTAGATATCGGGCTCGGAGTCCTTGTCCAGGTTGATGACCTTTGCGTAGCAGCCGCCCTCAAAGTTGAACACGCCGTTGTCGTCCCAGCCGTGCTCGTCATCGCCGATCAGCAGACGCTTGGGATCGGTGGACAGGGTGGTCTTGCCGGTGCCGGACAGACCGAAGAAGATGGCAGTGTTCTTGCCCTCCTTATCGGTGTTGGCGGAGCAGTGCATGGAAGCAATGCCCTTCAGCGGCAGGAAGTAGTTCATCATGGAGAACATGCCCTTCTTCATCTCGCCGCCGTACCAGGTGTTGACGATGACCTGCTCCTTGCTGGTGATGTTGAACATAACAGCAGTCTCGGAGTTCAGGCCCAGCTCCTTGTAGTTCTCGACCTTGGCCTTGGAAGCGTTGTAAACAACGAAATCAGGCTCAAAGTTCTCCAGCTCCTCAGCGGTGGGCTTGATGAACATGTTGGTGACGAAGTGTGCCTGCCAGGCCACTTCCATGATGAAACGGACAGCCATGCGGGTGTCCTTGTTTGCGCCGCAGAAAGCATCCACAACGTACAGGCGCTTGTTGGACAGCTCCTTCTTTGCAATCTCCTTCACGGCAGCCCAGGCTTCCTCAGAAGCGGGGTGGTTGTCGTTCTTGTACTCGTCGCTGGTCCACCAAACGGTGTTCTTGGAGTTCTCGTCCATCACGATGAACTTGTCCTTGGGGGAACGGCCGGTGTAGATGCCGGTCATAACGTCCACAGCGCCCAGCTCGCTGACCTTGCCCACTTCGTAGCCTTCCAGGCCGGGCTTGGTCTCTTCCTCGAACAGCTGCTCGTAAGAGGGGTTATACACGACCTCGGTCGTGCCGGTAATGCCGTACTTGCTCAGATCTACCTTTGCCATAATACTTATACCTCTTCTTTCGTTCAGATCAATTCTGATCGCGCGACGCACATGCCCTTAGCCAATGGGCAGCGCGGGCGATGAAGAAATACAGATGCGTATTCTCCTGTTTATCATTATACATAAAATCGTTCCAAAATCAACCAGAGGGAACAAAAGGTTCTTATAAATGTAACAAATTTTATTCAGAATCTTAGCTGTTTGAAGTGATTTCATAAGAAGAAAGGGGAACCGCGGCGAACAAAATAAAGAAAAGAGACCCAAAACACAACTTTGATAATATTTTGTCGATTCTGGATGCAACTGGGTATCCCAGAGCGGAAAACCGGGGCGGGAGGCCCGCAGCACAAATTTCTGAAAAACTTGAAATTTCCTGTTGACAAAGTACGACTGCTATGCTAAAATAATCGAGTCGGGAGCGAAACCCCGATGCGAAAATGGACGTATGGCCCGTTGGTCAAGCGGTTAAGACAGAGGCCTCTCACGCCTTTAACATCGGTTCGATTCCGGTACGGGTCACCATTTTATAGTAGTAAAACGGCTGTATGCCGTTTTATATAGATGCCTCTTTAGCTCAGTCGGTTAGAGCACCTGACTGTTAATCAGGGTGTCGCCTGTTCGAGTCAGGCAAGAGGCGCCAGCAAAGCGATGGAAATGTTCCATCGCTTTTTTCTTTTTGTTGACAGCGAATGCGGCGGGGGATATACTACTTATAAGAAAAGCATACCGCGTCAGCGGCAGCCTTGCGGCCAGCAGCCTCACCCTCTCAGGCGCGTGCGCGCCAGCTCTCCCAAAGGGAGAGCTCCGGACGAGGGAAAGGCCCTGCCAAGGGCTCCCCCTTTGGGGGAGCTGGCATTGCGCAGCAATGACTGAGAGGGTGAGCCGCCTGACGGAGAAGGAGAATCATTACCATGAAACAGATCATTCTGACCGGCGACCGTCCCACGGGCCGCCTGCATGTTGGCCACTACGTTGGCTCTTTGAAGGAGCGCGTGCGCCTGCAGAACACCGGCAAGTTCGACGAGATCTATATTATGATCGCCGATGCGCAGGCCCTGACGGACAATGCCGATAACCCGGAGAAGGTCCGCCAGAACATCCTGCAGGTGGCACTGGACTATCTGGCCTGCGGTCTGGACCCCAACAAGGTCCACATCTTCATCCAGTCCATGGTGCCTCAGCTGACAGAGCTGAGCTTCTATTATATGAATCTGGTCACGGTGAGCCGCCTGCAGCGCAACCCCACCGTGAAGAGCGAGATCCAGATGCGGAACTTCGAGACCAGCATCCCGGTGGGCTTCTTCACCTACCCCATCAGCCAGGCAGCGGATATCACGGCATTCGGTGCCACCACTGTGCCGGCCGGTGAGGATCAGATGCCCATGCTGGAGCAGTGCCGCGAGATCGTGCACAAGTTCAACGCCGTCTACGGCGAGACCCTGACCATGCCTGAGATCATGCTGCCCCAGAATGCCGCCTGCCTGCGCCTGCCGGGCATCGATGGCAAGGCCAAGATGAGTAAGAGCCTGGGCAACTGCATCTATCTGTCGGATGAGCCCGAGGACATCAAGAAGAAGATCATGTCCATGTACACCGACCCCAACCACCTGCGGGTGCAGGACCCCGGCAAGGTGGAGGGCAACCCCGTGTTCATCTATCTGGACGCTTTCAGCCGCCCCGAACACTTCGCCGAGTTCCTGCCGGAGTACCAGAACCTCGATGAGCTCAAGGCCCACTATCAGCGCGGCGGTCTGGGCGACGTGAAGATCAAGAAGTTCCTCAACGCCGTCATGCAGGCCGAGCTGGAGCCCATCCGCAACCGCCGCAAGGAGTGGGAGCAGCGCCTGCCCGAGGTCGTGGAGATCCTGAAGGAAGGCAGCGCCGTGGCTGAAAAGACCGCTGCCGCCACCCTGGCCAATGTCCGCAAAGCCATGCGCATTGACTACTTCGCGGATAATAACCTGCTGAAGTAACAAATGGTAGAAACAAAACCGCCTGTGCCCATGCGATTATGCTGGGTGCAGGCGGTTTTTGCGTGGCTGCAACCGCTGGTTGACAAATTTCAAGCCGCAATTGGTGGTTGTCAACTGGAAAATCTGCTATGATAAGACCACAGGAACCTGTCCGAAGATCGATCCACACCCGCCGCACTGCGGCTGAAATGAGGAATACAGTATGATCTTAGCAGAAAAAATTGCCCTGCTCCGCCGCCAGAATGGATGGAGCCAGGAAGAGCTTGCCGATCAGTTGAACGTTTCGCGTCAGGCTGTCTCGAAGTGGGAGGGCGGAACGTCCATCCCCGACTTGGATAAAATACTGAAGCTGAGTGCTCTGTTTGAAGTGAGCACCGACTACTTATTAAAAGATGAGCTGGAACAGCCCGATGCCACGGCCCCGCTGCCGAAGGAAGAGCGGGTGACAGAACCCTGCCGCACCGTCTCATTTGACGAGGCAAACGCATATCTCAGCACGGTGCAGGCCGTGCATGGGAAGATGGCGGCGGGTGTGGGCTTGTGCATCCTCAGTCCCATCGCGCTGCTTGTTCTGGGCGCATGGAGCGATGGTACACCCAGCGAAGAGCGGATGGCAGGGCTCGGTGTCATCTTCCTGCTGCTCTTCGTCGCGCTGGGGCTGCTGCTCATCCTGCCCGCCGCCATCCGGCTGGAAGCGTTTGAATATCTGGAAAAAGAGCAGATCGCCCTTGCCTATGGTGTGGAGGGCATCGTGGAGCGGCAGAAACAGGAGTATGCGCCCACCTACCGCCGCAGCATGACCCAGGGCGTGGTGCTCTGTGTGCTGGCCGTGGTGCCGATCCTGGGTACGGCCATGCTGGGAGTACCAGACTTCTGGGTCGCTGCCGCAGTCGGCCTGCTGCTGGCCATTGTGGCCGGTGCAGTACAGTTGTTCATCCGGGCCGGGATGACCCAGGGCAGCTTTGATAAGCTGCTGCAAACGGGGGAATACACCGTCCGCGAAAAGTGGACGAACCGCCGCGTCGGTTGGTTTGCCGGGGCCTACTGGTGCCTTGTAACGGCGGTGTACCTCGCTGTCAGCTTCTGGAACAACAACTGGGAAAAGAGCTGGATCATCTGGGCCGTGGCCGGGCTTGTCTTCGCCGCCCTTTACTCCGCCGTCCGTGCGTGGGCAGACCGAAAAAATCAGTAAACGAACAGCGCCGCTCTCCCGGTCATGGGAAAGCGGCGCTGTTTGTTTCGCATTATTTGTTGAATAAATCGCTGTGGCTGCCGGTGCGGGCCAAAGTCAAAACGAGCACATTGTCTTCGATGCGGTAGATGAGCAGCCAGTCTGGCTGGATGTGGCATTCGCGATGGCCGATCCAATCGCCGGTCAAAGCGTGGTCTCTGTTTTTCTCTGGGAGCGGTTCCCCATGTGATAAGGTGCGGATGATATTATCCAGAAGATCAATGTCGAGATGCCGTTTTTGAGCAAGTTTGTAGTCCTTCTTGAATTGGTTCGTCCAGACGATATCGCGGTTCATCGCTTCAACTCCCGAAGAGCCTCTTCTACATCAGAATAGTGCTTTACATTCGGGTCTTTTGCAATGCGTTCCGCTTCCAACATGGCAGCCATGGTTTCCTTGTTGGGCTGATCCATCTTGATCTCAAAGGGAATGCCGCCGTCACGCAGAGACTGACGGACAAAGACGTTGAATGCGGTGGAAAGATTCATGCCCAGCTCTGCAAACAGGGCTTCTGCCTGTGCTTTCAGGTCGGAATCCATCCGGATGCTGATATTCGTGGTTGCCATAAAAATCAACTCCTTTCAATTGAATTATAATGCATTGCACGAAAAAATCAATGCATTGCACGAAAAATTAACACAAAAATTCGGAAAGGCAAAAATCAACTGTTCGATTCTTGCAAAAACAGGAGAATATGATATACTTAGGCCAGAATCATAAAAGGAGGGCTGCGAAATGAAACAAAAAGGCATCTGGCTGAGAAAAGGTCTGGCACTGTACCACCTGGCCCCGTCCGAACTGGCGCTGGCGCTGCTGGTGCGGGAAAAGCCACTGACAGCGCAGCAGCTCTCTGCGGCGTTGACAGAAAAGGGAACCCGGCTGGATCGTAAACAGTTGGGAAAAATTCTGGCAAAGCTGGAACGTGCAGGCGCAGTTGAAACGGCGGCAGGAAAATACATCTGCCAGAATGAAACGATTCTCCACTATCCGACGACGTACAGTGAAAGTCAGCTGCTGGATATTATCGGCATGACCCAGAACACCGTAAATGGTCAGGCGGTATTCAGTGGAGTGCCGCCTATGAGCATCAGCTCCCGTGGCAGCAGCGGGGTTTGAAACAGAATATTATAAAACAAGCGCCGCACTCCCTTGGGAACGCGGCGCTTACTGTTTATTTCAGGCGAAATCAGTTGTTATATGCGCGGGTCTTGATCTCCTCGGTGACCTTTGCGATGAATTCATCCACTTCCATCGTGGTGGTCTCGCCCTTGCGGTCACGGACAGAGAGGTTGCCGGCCTCGGCTTCCTTTGCACCCAGAACCAGCATGTAGGGCACACGGTCCACCTGCTGTGCGGCACGGATCTTGTAGCCGATCTTCTGGTTGTCGTCGTCCAGAGCCACGCGGACACCGGCCTCCACCAGCTTCTCGGTGATGCTCTCCGCATACTCGAGGGTCTTTTCGGAAACGGGCAGGACCTTGACCTGAACAGGTGCCAGCCAGGTGGGGAACTTGCCCTTGGTCTCCTCGATCAGGTAGGCCATGAAGCGATCCAGGGAGCCCAGGATTGCACGGTGCAGGACAACGGGGGTCTTTTCGGAGCCGTCCTTGTCCACATAGGTCAGGTGGAACTTTGCGGGCAGGCAGAAGTCCAGCTGGCAGGTGGACAGAGTGTACTCAGCACCCACGGCGGGCTTGACGTTCACGTCCAGCTTGGGGCCGTAGAAGGCGGCCTCGCCGATCTCTTCGGTGAAGTGGATGCCCAGCTCGGTCAGCACCTCGCGCAGAGCGTTTTCGGCGTGGTTCCACATGGCATCGTCGTCGTGGTACTTCTTCTTGTCGGCGGGGTCACGCAGGGACAGAACGCAGCGGTAATCGGTGATCTTGAAGTCCTTGTAGGTCTCGAAGATCAGGTTGCAGACATCGGCGACCTCGCTCTTGATCTGCTCCGGAGTGCAGAACAGGTGGGCATCGTTCTGGCAGAAGTGGCGGCCGCGCTCAATGCCCTTCAGGGTGCCGGAGGACTCGTAGCGGAAATCGTGTGCGATCTCACCGATGCGCATGGGCAGGTCACGGTAAGAGTGGGGACGATTTGCGTAGATCATCATGTGGTGGGGGCAGTTCATCGGGCGCAGGACGTAGCTTTCACCCTCCATCTCCATGGCGGGGAACATGTTCTCGCGGTAGTGATCCCAGTGGCCGGAGGTCTTGTACAGGTTCACGGTGCCGATGCAGGGGGTCATCACGTGCAGGTAGCCGCGTGCACGCTCCTTCTCCTTGATATAGTTCTCCAGCTCCTGCCAGACGGTGTAGCCTGCGGGCAGGAACATGGGCAGGCCGCGGCCCACCAGGTCGTCGGTCATAAACAGGCCCATCTCCTTGCCGATCTTGCGGTGATCGCGCTCACGGGCCTCCTGCTGCTCCTTCTCCCAGGCTTCCAGCTCTTCCTGGTTGTGGAATGCCACACCGTTGATACGGGTCAGCATCTTGTTTTCCTTGTCATTCTTCCAGTATGCGCCGGATTGCTGGGTGATCTTGAAGGCCTTCAGCGCCTTGGTGTAGGTCAGGTGGGGTCCGATGCACATGTCAACGTACTCGCCCTGCTGGAAGAAGCTGAACTCGGTCTCGTCGGCCAGATCAGCCATGTGCTCGATCTTGTAGTGCTCCTGGCGCTCCTCCATCAGCTTCACAGCCTCGTCACGGGGCAGGATGAAGGGCTTGATGGCCAGATTTTCCTTGCAGATCTTGCGCATCTCTTTTTCGATGTTGGCCAGATCGTCATCGGTGAGCTTGGTGTCGCCCAGATCGACATCGTAGTAGAAGCCGTTCTCGGTGGCAGGGCCAAAGGCAAAGTCAGCCTCGGGGTACAGGCGCTTGATGGCCTGCGCCATGATGTGAGCAGCGGTATGTCGGATAACATGCAGTTCCTGGTCCTGCGGGCACTCGTCCACATGGCCGTCTTTGTAGATGATCTTCATAGTGGTTCTCCTTTTGATGAAAGTTAAAACAAAAAAGCGCTCCATCCCGCTCAAATTTACGGGATGAAGCGCCTGAAGATTTCACGCGTTCCACGGTTCCACCCGAATTGCGTGCCCTTGAGAACACGCCACTCGCTGTGCTGTAACGGGCGCACCCGGCAGAGGTTCTCCTCTGCGCTCTGCGGTGGTAGAAGCCCGATGCACGGCAGGCTGCTTACAGCACCCGGTATCCGGGGCAGCCCTCTCTGCGTCATGGGGAACGAGCTTCGGTTTGTCCGCATCATCGCTTTGGTCAGGATGAAACTACGCTGATTGTAGCACGATGGCGGCAAAAAATCAAGCTCTCCGCGGCGAAAATCTGCGAAAAATCATTCTTCTTTTTTCTTCAGCTTGACCCGCCACTTGTGGGAGGCGTACTCCGGCCGCAGCTTGTTGGTGACAAAGGTCTGGCTGCTGTAGAGGCCGTGGTGGCCCGAGAGCATGTAGCACACGCCGCAGCCCAGCGCAATAAGCTCCAGCCCCTGCCCGCCAAACAGCTCGAATCCAAGCAGGATGGAGGGGATCAGGGCGTTTGTGGCTCCGCAGAACACGCAGACCAGACCGATGGCACCGGCAAACCCGGCGGGCAGGCCCAGCCATGGCCCGGCGATGCAGCCAAAGGTCGCCCCGATGTAGAAACTTGGGACCACCTCGCCGCCTTTGAAGCCTACTGCCAGGGTCAGGGCGGTCAGGAAGATCTTGCAGGCAAAATCCCAGGGCAGGGCAGTGCCCTGCTCCGCGGCATCGGCAATGACGGCCATTCCGGCCCCGTTGTACCGCCCGACACCGAACAGATACGAGAACGCTACCACGGCTGCACCGCCTGCAAAAGCCCGGAGCCAGGGATTCGGGATCCGTTTGGGGATCCCGTGTTCTAGGGTGTGAAGCGTCCAGCAGAACAGTCGGGTCACGGCGGCACAGGCAATGCCCAGCAGGGCGGTCTGAAGCGCGGTTTCCAGCGTCAGGTGCGGGATGGAATTGAGCACAAAATTGGTCGGGGCGATCCCGAAGAACAGGGATACGCCGTAAGCAATGAGGGCCGAAGTGAACGCGGGCATAAAGGCCGAAGTGAACGTCAGCCCCACGTCCTCCACCATCATGGCAAACAGGGCGGCGGTCAGCGGGGTGCCGAACAGAGCGGAAAAGAACGCGGCCATCCCGCTGATGGTGGCGGTGCGGCGGACGTAATCGCTCAGATGGAGCAGTTTGCCCACGTTCCAGCCGATGCTGCCGCCCATCTGCAGGGCTGCACCCTCGCGGCCGGCAGAACCGCCGCACAGGTGGGTGAGCACCGTGCCCAGAAAGATGGCGGGCACCAGCAGCAGGCTGACCGGCTCGCCGCTCTGCACGGCGCGGATGACATTGTTGGTGCCCACGCCTTCGCACTTTGTGACCTTGTAGAGTGCCACGATGGCAAGGCCCGCCAGCGGCAGGCAGAGCAGCAGCCAGCTCTGCGCGGCCCGCAGCTCGGTGACGTACTCCACGCTCAGGTGGAACGCTGTGCCGACTGCGCCGCAGACCAGACCCGTGGGCACGGCCAGCAGCAGCCATTGCAGGACCACCCACAGGGCGGCTTTGGCCTCGCGGTTAAAATCATTCAAGTTGCTCATAGAAACTCCTGATACAAAAAAACTGAAAATTTTACACTCCAAAATAACACGCCCGCACGGGGATGTCAACCCGGAACCATTGCAGGGGGGCTCACATCGTGGTGACAACGACAAACCCCTGCTTCCTTGTGCGGAGGAAGCAGGGGTTCTGCCGAATGGATTTCAGAAAAAGGAAAAGGAGAACAAGGAGAACAAATATCGTCACGCTTTCAAAGCGGGACAGCGGTTGAAATTGTGCGGAGCGTTACTCCACATCCTGCAGGGCGGCGAAGTCCTCTTCGCCGGTGCGGATCTTGACCACGCGGGTCACGTTGTAGACAAAGATCTTGCCATCGCCGATGTGGCCGGTGTACAGGGCCTTCTTAGCGGCATCCACCACAGCGTCCACGCTGATCTTGGAAACGATGACCTCGACCTTGATCTTGGGCAGCAGGGTGCTGTCCACAGGCACGCCGCGGTATTTCTCGGTGGTGCCCTTCTGGATGCCGCAGCCCATCACCTGGGTCACGGTCATGCCGGTCACGCCCAGATCGTTCAGCGCGGTCTTGAGCTGATCGAACTTGGAGAGCTTTGCAATGATGGACACCTTGTGCATACCGGTGTCGTAGATGCCATCGTGGATGACGGCAGGCTCCTTGACCACAGGCACGGCAGCGTTCATCTGCACGGCGCTTGCCTTGGAGGCATCATCCTCGCCCAGATCGGTGTTCTCGTTGGGCACCATGGCGGCGGCGTTGGCATCGGAGATGGAGAAACCGGCGTAAGCGGAAGCCAGGCCGTGCTCGTGGATATCCAGGCCGTCGATCTCCACCTCAGCGGGGACGCGTAGGCCGATGGTTTTGTCGATGATCTTGAAGATGATGAACATCACGACCACAACGTACACATCAACGGTGATAAGGCCCAGCAGCTGGGTGCCCAGCTGTGCAAAGCCGCCACCGTAGAACAGGCCCTTGCCCACGCCGTCGCCGCCGTTGGAGAACAGGCCCACGGCAATGGTGCCCCACACGCCGTTTGCAAAGTGAACGGAGACAGCGCCCACGGGGTCATCGATCTTTGCGATCTTATCAAAGAATTCAACGCTCAGGACAACGATGATGCCGGCCACGAAGCCGATGAGGAAGGCACCGAAGGGAGAGACAGCGTCGCAGCCTGCGGTGATGGCGACCAGACCGGCCAGAGAACCGTTCAGGGTCATGGAGACATCGGGCTTGCCGTAGCGCAGCCAGGTGAAGATCATGGTCACGCAGGTGGCAACGGCAGCGGCCAGGTTGGTGTTGAAGCAGACAAGGCCCGTCAGGGTCATGGCCTCATCGGTGGCAAGGCTCAGGGAAGAGCCGCCGTTGAAGCCGAACCAGCAGAACCACAGGATGAACACGCCCAGCGCACCGGCGGTCAGGTTGTGGCCGGGAATGGCGTGGGGGTTGCCGTCCTTATCGTACTTGCCGATGCGGGGGCCGAGCATTGCGG
Source organism: Faecalibacterium sp. DFI.5.82 (assembly GCF_029076575.1). NCBI lineage: Bacteria > Bacillati > Bacillota > Clostridia > Eubacteriales > Oscillospiraceae > Faecalibacterium > Faecalibacterium sp. DFI.5.82. Next base: position 100,868 of record NZ_JARFIS010000010.1, on the reverse strand, counting down.
CACCCAGCAGGGCAATCACACCGCCCACATTGTGAACGGCTGCGGAACCGGCAAAATCATGGAAGCCCATGCTCTGCAGCCAGCCGCCGCCCCACATCCAGTGGCCGCAGATGGGGTAGACCACCAGCGAAATGGCAGCAGAATAAACGCAGTAAGCCTTGAAGTTGGTGCGCTCGGCCATGGAGCCGGACACGATGGTGGCTGCCGTGGCACAGAACACGGTCTGGAACACGATGTACACCCACAGCGGGATATCAAGCCCCAGGTGGCTGTAATCGCCCTGAATGAACGGATCGAACCCGCCGATCAGCGCGCTTGTGCCGCCGAACATCAGGCCGAAGCCGATGACCCAGTAGCACGGTGTGCCGATGCAGAAGTCCATCATGTTTTTCATCAGGATGTTGCCGGTGTTTTTGGCGCGGGTAAAGCCCGTCTCACACAGCGCAAAACCGGCCTGCATAAAGTAGACCAGGAATGCCGCAACCAGCACCCAGCAGGTGTTTATGGAACTGAACATTATAATACCTCCCCGGTTTGTAATGCGCTCCCCGCACCGAATGTGCGCGGGAGCCTTGTTCAGGAGGCCCTCTATTCCTCCCGAGCAATATCCAGCGAAAACACAAAAGGCGCTGGCGGAATCACTTCCGTCAGCGCCTTTGCTTTCGATGGCACGAGTATAGCCCCTTTGTGCAAAACTGTCAAGAGCCGGGGTGCGATTTTTACGTTTTACACAACCCAGAACCGAGAAAAAAGAGGGAAACTTTATAAGTCATTCTTTTTCTCAGCCTCACCGGCGGGCGTTTCTTCCTTTTTGCGGCCGGAGCGGTGCCCGCCCTCCATCTCCCAGTGGAGCATCAGGCTCATCATGGCCCGCAGGGCAAAGGTGGCCGCCAGCGGCACCACCGATTCCAGATTCTGCAACAGGAAGGTCTTGGCGATCTCCGCCGACATCAGAAACTCCAGCGCCGTGGTCAGGCCGCTGGACATCTCGTGAAGGAAATCGTGCTGGCCATGGAAAAAGGTGACCCGCACATAGTGGTAGGTGGCCTTGACAAGGCTGGTGACGATGATGAACAGGCCGATGATCTCAGCCAGCCCGGAGATCAGCGGCACCGCCGTCTCCAGAAACCCCTCCATGCCGTGGGTGACGATCTGATTGAAATGGTATAACCATGCCATATTAGACTTCCTCGTGTTTCGTATCATAAACCGCCCCTTTTCGGAGCGAGCAGGATGTGTTTGGATAAGATTAGTGTATCCGGTTTCCGGGGAAAAGTCAATCGCAGGAACAGCAAAAAAGTTGCCGTACAAACTTACAGGAGTGTACGGCAACTCGGATTTATTTTTTGCGTTTATGTTTGGCGAAGGTAGCATTCGTATCATGCGCACGTTTTGCACAGGCCTCATTGTGCTCTGCTGCTTCGTAGTCTTTCCGTGCTGCGGCATAGTGAAAACCGCCTTGCCCGGATTTTGCCATTGACCAGTGACGATCCGCACTGCTTCTAAAACTCTTGGCGCGAGCAGTATACATTTCTTCCGGTGATTTGAAAAAAGCCATGAACAATTCCTCTTTCAAACAAAAATTAGGTTGATAGTCCTCTTTCACGGAAGATATTTTCGAGAGCGGTTATTTGAGGCTTTAGGATGGAAGCTTTTAAAAGGGAATCGTCATCTCTTGCTGGGCCGGATACATAACTTCTGTATTTACAGATGATGGATTGATGTTCTCGCTTGAGTGCATGACTACTCATTTTTGAGTAGCGGCCTTGCCAATACTGCCGCTGGCGTTCGGCTTCCTGATTCGAGATAACGATACCCCGTGCGACGCATTCCTGCTCTAAAGCTGAATTTCGCGCAATTCCATTCAGAATACCGACGTTATATGGATGTGCTCTCATCTCTCGGTAGAGCTGCTTTAGCTGATAATCACTCATCCCTTCAAAGCCCTCTGCGTAATCCTGCTGCTTATCCAGCAGTTCAGAACCGGCATCGCAGACGGCATTGAAGATTGACTTGAAAAAGGACATAATAACTCCTCTACTGATGAAAAGCAGCTGTTAAAAAAGAAAAACACCGTTAAAAAACACCGAAATGTTTTTTCTTTGACTGGCTGGTATTTACAGACTGGCTGGTATTTACAGATTTGGCAAAGTCACTGAAACCGGTATAGGCATCTTTTGCGCCCTCCAAAGGGCTGTCTGAGCCGAGACCGATACTTTGTTTATAAAAGTCCTCCGCAACGATCCAGCCAAGGGTCTCGGTCAATGCAACAGAAGTACCAGCGCTGATGACACCGCCCACAACGGTTCCGATACCGGGGATTCCCTTAACGATGTTGGAGAAAATTGCACGACCCGCCTGACTGGCCATCGTACCACCAAGAATGGATTGAGCGGCAGCCTGTGTCATGGGGATATCGAACACTTTGGCAAGACCCATGATCATTGTCATTTGAGCACCGGTGATGGGAATTGTATCAGCCATAGGAATCGGGATAACACCCGCAGCGGCGGCAGCTGTTGTGGCAGTGTGAATGACAGCGGCGCACTTGCTCTTCAGGTCATCCGGCATTGTAACTTTGGTTTTAGCCATTTTTTCCTCCTTTGAAGGTTGCGCCGCAGTTTGTGCAGCACTTCCTTCCACCCTGATTTTGTACAGTCAGTTTTCCGCAGTTGGGGCAGCGTTCGCCGCGGCCCTTGCTTTGGATCGGAACGACCATTTTGTACCCGCATTTGGTGCACTCACGGTTTTCACCAACTGTTTTGAAAAATGTGAATTGTTTGCAGTTCGGGCAGAGCTTTCCGGCCATTGGCTTCACCTCCATGAAGCAGCAAAAGAGTGTCGAAACTCGATGAATTTTGTCTATAACCATTATATATATATATATATATCGTCAATTGTTGAAATCGACAAAATTTCAATTGAGAAATGTAAAAAATGACAAAAAACACCCGGAAAGCCTTTTCAAATTTCAAAAAAGAAAAGGCTCTCCGGGTGCAAAGCGCTTGAAAATATATCCTGCCGCTTCCGCTTACAGCAGGGTCTTGATGTAGGTGGCCATCAGCCCAGCTTTTTCTTCTGCTGGTGGGCCAGAATGGGCATGAGCAGGGGCGTGGGAACGAGCTTCTGGGCCGTGGTGGCAAGGCGCATCAGGGTGCTGGGCACGATGATGGTCTTGCGGCGGAGCATCCCGCGCATGGCTTCCTCCACGCAGAGCTCCGGGGTGATGCCCTTGAGGGCGAACACCACGTCGGCACGGTCGTTGAACTCGGTGTCCACGGGGCCGGGGCAGAGGGCACAGACGTAGACCGGGCTGTGCTGCTCCCGCAGCTCCTCAGCCACGCCGCGGGTCAGGCTGACAACGTATGCCTTGGAGGCATAGTAGCCCGCCATATAGGGCCCGCCCGGCAGCAGGCCCGCCGAGGATGCCACGTTCAGGATGGTGCCAAAGCCCTGGGCTTCCATCTTGCGCAGAGTGAACTTGAACAGCCGGTGCATGGCCAGCACGTTTACCCGCAGCATGGAAAGCTCCTTGCCCTCATCCGTCTCGGAAAAGGCACCGCAGGCACCAAAGCCCGCGTTGTTGATGAACAGGTCGATGCGTTCGTCTGCCAGTGCTTCGCACAGGGCGGTGACCTGCGCATCCTGCGCAAGGTCGGCGGGTACGATGCGGCAGAGGGTGCCGTGTTTCGCCCGGAGCTCAGCGGCAAGGGTCTCCAGCCGGTCGCGGCGGCGGGCGGTCAGAATGAGCCGGAAGCCCAGCCGGGCATAGCGGCGGGCAAACTCCCGCCCGATGCCGGAGGACGCGCCGGTGATCCAGACAGTTTTGGTTGACATAAGCATTCTCCTTTTCTGCGGAAACTCCATTGCCTCTATTCTATCACGGCAGCGGGTGAGAATCCATGCAAAAATTCAAGGAAAAGCTGTCCCTTGTTGCCCGGGAAAATTTGGAGTATAATAGACTCAAAGAACAGCGCACTGACGCAGGAGGAAAGAAAAATGAACAAACCGGTATTGGTGGTCATGGCTGCCGGCATGGGCAGCCGTTACGGCGGCATGAAGCAGATCGACCCGGTGGGCCCCAAGGGCCAGCCCATTGTGGAGTACTCCCTGTACGATGCCCACCGCGCAGGCTTTGAGACCGTGATCTTTGTCATCAAGCACGAGATCGAGGAGGCCTTCAAAGCCGCCATCGGTGACCGCGTCTCTCAGGGCATGAACGTGAAATACGCTTTCCAGCAGCTGGACGAGCTGCCCGCAGGCTTCACCATCCCCGAGGGCCGTGTCAAGCCCTGGGGCACCTGCCACGCCGTGCTGGCCGCAAAAGACCTCATCGATGGTCCCTTCGCTGTCATCAACGCGGACGATTACTACGGCCCCGAGGCCTTCAAGGTCATCTATGAGTATCTGTCCACCCATCAGGACGGCGCAGTTTACGATTACTGCATGGTGAGCTACCTGCTCAAAAATACCGTCTCTGAGAACGGCACCGTCTCCCGCGGTGTCTGCGTGGTGAACCCGGACGGCACCCTGCACAGCGTGACCGAGCGCACCGGCATCGAGACCTGTGAGGGCGGCATCCGCTGCACCTCCCTCACCGGTGAGGGCACGGATGACCTGCCGGTGGAAGCACCTGTCAGCATGAACCTGTGGGGCTTCGGCAAGAGCTTCCTGGACGAGGCCGACCACCGCTTTGCAGGCTGGCTGCGTGAGAATCTGCCCAAGAACCCCCTCAAATGCGAGTATTTCCTGCCCACTGTGGCCAGCGAGCTCATCGATGAGGGCAAGGCGGCAGTCACCGTGCTCAAGAGCACCGATAAGTGGTACGGCGTGACCTACCGCGAGGATAAGCCCACCGTGGTGGCCGCCATCGCCCAGAAAACCCAGGAGGGCCTGTACCCCGAGGATCTGTGGGCGTGATAAGCTGAAACAGGCGCAGATGCGAAACAAAATCTGTGGCGGCCCTCTTGACTTTTTGCGCAGGAGTGCATATACTAAAGTTGTAGATGAGACTACGGAACCATTCCATGGTTCCACCAAAGCAACAAGAAGCCCCCTCGGTACTGCGAATACCAAGGGGGCTTCCTGCTTGCTAAGGGTTAGTGCTTACCGGCCTTGAACTGTTCCTCAAGCCACTTGCAGATGTAGTAGCTGACCACACCCGCTGCGACGGACAGTATAAATGAGACTACCATTTCCATGGTTACCACCTCCTTCCCACATCAAATGGGTCGGAAGGCCGACAGGTACAGTATAACAGAAAATTCGACTCATTACAACGCAGAAGCGCCCCATCCGGTGAAGGATGAGGCGCTTCTACGTATATTTGGGAATATTCGGGGATGGCGTTAGTTGTTCTTGAGCTCCTGTGCCTTCTGCCATGCATTCAGCACATCAAGCTTGCTTACGGGATTGGCCGGGAAGAACTTCATCTCTTCCGGAGCCGTGCCCTCATCGTTCAGGTCAGGGATAAGCTCGTTTTCCATGGCCCAGCGGGCGGCGTGCTGCAGGTCCATATCCTGCTCTTCCTGCTCTACATCGGGGTAGAGCAGTTCGGATTCGGGCATGGGCTTGCCTGCATCCTCCCACAGCATCATGGCAAGGGCGCTGCGGTTGCTGGGGAAGTAGGGCAGAGCCATCAGCTTGCCTGCAAATTCAGCGCCCAGAGAATAGGCCTGATAGCCCAGCACTGCACCGCCCACAGCGGCAGTACCAATGATCGCGGCAGTGCCCAGCACATTGGGCCCATCATCTTCAATGGTGGCATCGCGGTACTGTGCGGCAATATCCACATCACTGCTCATGGTGTTCATGGTAAAGGTGATGCTCTCAGCCTTGTAATCCTGACCCAGCGGCAGGGAGAACTTGCCGGTAGACCAGATGTCAAACACCATGCCCTCAGGGATCAGGGTCTTGTCCAGCGTCACGGTCACTGTTGCGCCGTCCGGTACAGAGTAGGTCTTTTTGCCGGTGGTCTCGTCAGTAGTAACAGTCAAGGTATCGGTCACATCCTTGTCACCGTTTTTCACGGTAACAATGCCGCCGGTCACGGTCAGCGGGTGGAAGACTGCGGTATCGTGGGTGTGGTCAGCGGCGGCATCACGGTACTGTGCGGCAATATCCACACCACTGCTCATGGGGAAAGTGATGCTTTCTGCCTTGTAGTTCTGATCCTGCGGCAGGGAGAACTCGCCGGTAGACCAACCGTCAAACACCATGCCCGCAGGGGTCCGGTCCTTGTCCAGCGTCACGGTCACTTCTGCGTTGTCCGGTACATCGTAGGTCTTTTGGCCGGTGGCTGCGTCAGTGTTGCTGTTCAGCTTGCTGGTCACATCGCTGCCGTCGTATTTCACAGTAACAGTGCCGCCGGTCACGGTCAGCGGGTGGCAGCCCGGAGCATTGGGGTCGAACTCCCAACCGGCATGGAGGGTGATGTCCTCCATAATTGCGGTATCTTTCACATTAAAGAGGTTGCCATCTTCGGTGTACCAGCCGGTGAACTTGTAACCCGCACGGGTGGGATCATGGATGGCAGTCAGATCGTTTGCCTTGGTATCAGTGATTTTTTCGGTCTTATAAACCGGCACCACAGCGTCGTCGTTCAGTTCGCCGCCCTTGGCATCAAAGGTCACCTTGCAGAGGTAAAGAAAATTGCGTTTTCTCAGTTTATCATTGGCATCAATTTTAGGATTGTTATCATTGTCTGCAAGCAGAGCATCTGCCTTGGCCTTGTAGTTTTTGTAGTAGATGGCACCATTGGGGTTCCCAGCCGGACAACCTTTCAGACTGTCTTGGAAAGAAGTCAATCCAGCAGGGAGCGTAATGTATTCCAGATGGGTGCAATAGCGAAAGGTACCAGGTCTAATGGTTGTTACATTTTCCGGGATGGTGACGTTCGTCAGATTAATGGAAGTGCAAGAATCAAAGGCAGAATAGCCGATCGTCTTAATATTCTCACCTAACGAAATCTTTTCAAGAGAAATGCACCCAGCAAAGGCGCCTGTCCCCATCGATTCGATGGCGCCATTGATGGCAAGAGATTTCATGTTGTTGCAAAATCTAAAAGCTTCTCTGCCGATGGAAGTGACGCTTTGTGGAATGGTGACACTCTCCAGATCATTGCAATGAAAAAAGGCATAATTGCCGATCGTCGTAATATTCGTCTCAATATTCTCACCGAACGAATTCTCACCGAACGAAAGCGTTTTAAGATGAATGCATTCACCAAAGGCATGATCACCGATGGAAGTAACGCTTGGTGGAATGGTGACGCTCGTCAGACCACGGCAATCATAAAAGGCACGATCGTCGATCGTCGTAATTTTTTTACCTAATGAAAGCGTTGTTGTAAGAGGGCATTCCGTAAAGGCCCGGTTTCCTATTGATGTGGCAGCGTCATTGATGGTAAGAGAGTTCAAGTTGCGGCAACCTGCAAAGGCATGATCGCCGATGGAAGTGACGCTTTGTGGAATGGTGACCTCCCCCAGCTGATGGTCTGAATAAAAGGCATAATTGCCGATGGCGGTTACAGTGTATTTGTCGTCCAACGTTTCGGGTATGTCGATGTCGTAGTCGTAGTTTGTTGGTTTCACAGGGCCAAGAAATTTTGTGATGGTTGCATTACCGCCATTTACCTTATACTTATACTTGTAACCGTCAACGATGGCTTCTTGTTCAGTTGCCGTGTCTGCTGCAAATGCCGTGACTGCCGACAGGGGCAGCATGGTGATCATCATGCAGACCGCAACCAATAAGCTGATCAAACGCTTGGGTTTCATAATTCTTTACTCCTTTTCCATGATTTTCCCAAAAAACTCTCTCTATTTCAGCCAAAACAAAAGAGCGCCGCACCGGCCAAACGGCTGGTACGACGCTCTGAACCCTTGTAGACCCGCTGCGCGCTCGCTCTCCTGAAGGGAAGCCGACGCATCTTCACAAGGAGGTGCAAGGTTTCGTATTACCTTACCCGGAGAGAATAACGTGCGGCTGGCTGCCATATTACAGGCCCTTGTAGCTTTGCGTCGCAGCCTTTCGACTGGCTTGCCGATTCTTCAGTTTTTAGCGGAATAGCATATTGCACAGGATAAGATACTCTTTTTTTTTTTTGTCAATATGACGAAAAAGATTTGGAAGAGTGTACAAAAAAGGAACGTATAATGTGGAAAACAGAATGAGAATAAAATCCTGCGGCAGCACAAGATCTGCCTGACTTTATGGAGGGCGCAGTGCAAGAAAAATGCCCCTGACCGAAAGAAGCCGGTCAGGGGCATTTGGGGTTGCTGCAACGGTCAGGGTCAGTGCCTGCGCTCGTACTTCAGACGCTCCCGCAGCTCGTCCAGAGAGCGGTGCTTTTCGCCGTGGCGCAGCTTGGGGTAAGCGCGGAGCATACGGCCCTTGCCAAAGTACTTGGAGCTCCGGGTGCGGGCGCGCATCTCCTCGCTGCGGGCCTGCAGCTCCTCGGCCAGCTGTTCCAGACGGAGCAGCTCTGCCGTGCGCTCTGCGGTGCCCTTGGCGGCCAGCTTGACGGCAGTGGCGGCCTCAGAGGCATTGAGCCGGGCCTCCTGCGAGGACTTGCGGGCGGCCTCCATGGCCTCGTCGGCCTTGGCGCGCAGGGCGGCAGCGGCATCCCGGGGGCTCAGTTTGGCGGCATTGTCCCGGGCCTCGGCAGCCGCCAGCTTGAGCTGCAGGCGGCTCTCGTCCATCTTCTGGTCCACGTCCATGGCGGTGGTGCCCAGCAGCTCGGTCATGGCATCGGACACGGCGTGCATACTGTCGGCCACCTTTTCCAGGGCATCCAGCTCACGGGCCAGGTCAGAGGCCGCAAAGGCGGTCACCACCACGTCGGCGGCGTAGCAGGCGTACAGGATGCACATGAGGACAAAGCCCACCATCTGGGGGACCATCTCCACAAAACCCGCGATCACGGGGTGAACGGCCTTCATCACCACAACGGTGCCCACGCCCCACAAAAGGGAGAATTCCAGGCAGATATATCCGCCGATGTTGAAGGGGAAGTCGCTGTAATCCCACCACCGGGTGTGGTAGAGCTTGTAGAGCGCCCAGCCGCCCACCAGCTCCAGCACGCTGGGCAGGATCACGCCGCCGAGATAGAGCAGCAGCAGGTTGTCTGCCAGCGGCGAAAGGGTGAACAGCACAATGATCATGCCAAAGCCGTAGATGGGGCAGACCGGGCCGTTCAGAAAGCCGCGGTTCACCAGCTGGCCGGTGGAAACGGCGGCATAGATGACCTCCAAACACCAGCCCAGGCAGGAGTAGATCAGGAAAAACGCCAGGATCTGATACAGCGAAAAGCCGCAGACCATGGTGTTGACAAAAAAGGACATCTTACTCCTCCTTTGCGGCGGCAGCGGCTTCCTCCGCAGCCTTCCTCTTTTTCAGGACCTTGGGCTCGATCCAGGTCACGGCGGCATCGCCGGGCAGCTTTCTGGCGATCAGGGCCTTGATCTTGATGCCCATCTCGGTGAACATCCCCTCGTGCTCGGTGCGGATGTTCCACTCCGGCTCGTTCTCGTGCAGGTCAAAGGTCTTCCAGGTGATCTCGTAGCCGGAAGCGGGGAAGTACTCCAGGCTGTCGCGGAACAGGTCGTCGTCATCGGTCTTGAAGTAGATCTCGCCGCCGTCCTTCAGGAATTCGCGGTACTGGATGAGCTGGCGGGGATAGGTGAGCCGGTGCTTGTTGGAGGAAGCGTTCTTGCTCCACGGGTTGCAGAAGTTGATATAGATGCGGCTGACGGTATCCTGGGCGGTGAGCACACCCTTGATGCGCTCGATGTCGGTGCTCATGATCTTCACGTTGTCGATGGGGCGGCCTGCCTCGGTGTAAGCGGCCTCGATCTTGCGCTTGGCAAGGATCAGCACCTTGTCGGTGATGTCGATGCCCAGATAGTTGTTTTCCGGGTGGGCGCAGGCCAGCTGGGAGATAAAGCCGCCCTTGCCGCAGCCCAGCTCCAGCACAAAGGGCTGCTCCGGGCGGGCATACTGTGCGTGCCACTTGCCGCCCCAGATCAGGGGCTCGTGGACGTGGAAATCGGCGGCCATCAGCTCATCGTGGGCGTAGGGTTTGAAACGCATTCTCATAGTTTGTTGTTCTCCTTGAATTTTAAGTGGCTCACCCTCTCCGTCTTTGCTTCGCAAATCCACCTCTCCCAAAGGGAGAGGCCTTGGCAGTGCGGAAAACTTACCGGTTTTGCCAAGGGCTCCCCCTTTGGGGGAGCTGGCGCGTCAGCGCCTGAGAGGGTGAGGATGCTTACAATTTCGTACTTTTCAAAAATTCTTTTACTTCCTCCGGCTCTGCGGCGCAGCTTCCCTGACAGATGCCGGGTTTGCCGCCGCCGCGGCCATTGAGGGCGGCGTTCAGGGCTTTGGTCAGGGCGCGGACATCGCCGCCCGCCTGGGCAAGGCAGTAGCCGGTGCCCTTTTCGTTGGGGGTCAGGGCCGCGCACAGGCCGGTGGTGGCTTCGGTCAGGCGGTTAGCCAGCCGGTGCAGGCCGTCCGGGTCCAGCCCCGGCACGATGCGGATGGCATCCGCACCGGGCGTTACCTGCGCGGCCAGCGCGTCAAAGAGCTGGCTGCACAGCCCGAAGTGGGTGAATTTCAGGGCGGTGTACTCGTCATACACCCGATGCACGGCGTTGGCCGTCTCGCTGGCCTTGGCGCTGAGCAGGGCACCGATCTCTGCCTGCCGCTCCCGCATGGCCTGCGCGGCTTCCAGCGCGCGCCCGCCGCAGACGATGCTCAGGCGCACGCCGCCCTTATAGTTTTCAGCGGCCAGGATCTTGATCTGGCCCACCGCACCGGTAAAGGCGGTGTGGGTGCCGCAGCAGGCACAGACATCCGCCCCGGGGATGGTCACGATCCGCACCTGCCCTTCGATCTCCTTTTTGGAGCGGTAGGTCAGGGCGGCCAGCTCCTCCCGGGTGGGGTAGGTGATGTTCACCGGCACATTTTCCCAGATGATGCGGTTGGCGGCAGTTTCGGCCGCTTTCAGCCCCTCGGCGGAGATGGGGATGTTCGTGTCCATCCGCACGGCATCGGAGCCGATGTGGAAGCCCACGTTCTCGGCCCCGAACATGCTGTGCAGGATGCCGGAGAGGATGTGCTCGCCGGTGTGCTGCTGCATCTTGTCAAAACGCCACGCCCAGTCGATGGCCTGTGCCGCTTCGGCCCCGGGCACCGCCCCGGCGGGCAGGAAAGTGACCATGTGCCAGATGACACCCGCCTGCTCGTGGACATCGGTGACGGTCAGCACCGTGCCGTCGGCAAGGGTCAGGGTGCCCCGGTCGGCAGGCTGGCCGCCGCCCTCGGGGTAAAACACCGTGCCGTCCAGCGCGATGCGTCCGCCGCCGGTCCGGCTGTCCGGCTCTGCGGCTAAAATATGCCCCACCGCCTCCCGGCGGTAGGCATTTTGCTCAAAATATTTCTCAGTGCGTTGCATAGAACCTCCAAAGGAAAGGTTCCGTCTTTGTCCAACCCCTCAGCCTTCGCTGACGCTCGGCAGCTCCCCTAGTAGGGGAGCCCTTGGCAAAAACGGAAACTTTGCAATTACTGCCAAGGCCTCTCCTACTAGGAGAGGTGGCATTGCGGAGCAATGACGGAGAGGTTGTACGAAGGCCAGCCTGCCCGGATACACGCTCGCTCATGGTCTAAAACCAAGTATACCACGTTTTTTGCCTGTGGAAAATAGTCTGCGGTTATGTTATGATAGAAAACAGACAAGCCCCAGCAAAAAGTTTGAGACGAGGAAGGATTTACAATGCGTGAAAGTGGTATTCTGATGCCGGTGTCCAGCCTGCCCGGCCCCTACGGGATCGGCTGCTTTGGCAAAAAGGCAGAAAAATTTGTGGATTTCCTTGCGGCGGCAGGCCAGAAGATCTGGCAGATTCTGCCCCTGAGCCCCACGGGCTATGGGGACAGCCCCTACCAGAGCTGCTCTGCCTTTGCGGGCAACCCCTATTTCATTGATCTGGATGCTCTGAAAGCCGAGGGGCTGCTGACAGCCGCCCAGCTCAAGGCCGAGCCTTGGGGCAAGGACCCGCTGAACGTGGATTACGGCACCCTGTACACCAGCCGCTACAAGATCCTGCGTGCCGCCTATGCCGCCTGGCGCAGGCAGTGTGCAGGCCAGCACGGCTGTGCCCATTATTATCCGGATGCGTACTATGCCTTCACGCTGGAAAATGAGGGCTGGCTGGAGGATTATGCCCTCTACATGGCCCTCAAGACCGCCAACGGCATGAAGAGCTGGACCCAGTGGCCCCGGGAGTACCGCAAGCGGGAGCCGCAGGCGCTGGAAGCTTTTAAGGCAGAGAACGAGGAAGAGATCGGCTTCTGGAAGTTTCTGCAGTACGAGTTCAGCATCCAGTGGAAGAAGCTGAAAGCCTATGCCAACGCCAACAACGTGCAGATCCTGGGCGATATCCCCATCTATGTCTCGGCAGATTCCGTGGATGCCTGGGTGGGCGGCCCGCTGTTTGAGCTGGATGCAGACGGCGGCTTTGCCCGGGTGGCAGGCTGCCCGCCGGATTACTTCTCGGCAGAAGGCCAGCTCTGGGGCAACCCGCTGTACAACTGGCCCTACCATAAGCAGACCGGATATGCCTGGTGGATCCAGCGTGTCCGCCATGCCCTGGGCATCTATGACCTGCTCCGCATCGACCACTTCCGTGGTTTTGACACCTACTGGGCCATCCCGGCGGACAGCACTACCGCCAAGACCGGCAAGTGGGAGACCGGCCCCCGGATGGAGCTGTTCAACGCGCTGGAAGCTGCGCTGGGCAAGCTGCCCATCATCGCCGAGGATCTGGGTGAGCTCTTCCCCAGTGTGCGGGAGCTGCTGGCAGACAGCACCTTCCCGGGCATGAAGGTGCTGCAGTTCGCGTTCGGCGGCGGGGACAGCGAGTACCTGCCCCACAACCACGTCAAGAACAGCGTGGTCTACCCCGGCACCCATGACAACACGACGCTGACCGCCTGGTGGGACGAGAGCGCATCGGCCAAGGAGAAGGCTGTGGCCGCCGCCTACCTGCATCTGACCGGCTGTCAGCCCACCGCAAAGGAGGTGGCCGCTGTCAAAACAGAGGCGGCCCGCACCGCGCTGCTCCGGGCTGCGCTGGGCTCTGTGGCCGACCGTGCCATCATCCCCATGGCCGACTGGCTGGGCCTGGGCGAGGAAGCCCACCTGAACAGCCCCGGCAAGCTGGGCGGAAACTGGAGCTGGCGCGCCGCCGATGGGTTCGACACTGCCGCGCTGGCCAAGCGCATTCTGGCGGAGTGCGCCGTGTACTGCCGTACATAACCGGGCCGGAAATCCGGAGTGTGTTTAGCAGTTTGACGAAAATGTAAAAAAATACGTTAAAGTTTGTGCGTTTTGCTGGAAACGCCCGGCACAAGATGGTATAATTCCGGTAATGGGGCTGCGCTTTCAGCGGCCGTGTGGCAAAGCTGTGCCGGAAGGGAGAGAGCCGGCACCGGATAATGGGGAAAAACGCATGAAAAAAGAATGGACGGAACAGGATCTGCGCGCCTTTGCAGAAAACGCACAGACCGCCTTTGAAGATGTGACCCTGACGGAAGCCGATGAGGAGGCCGCGGACACCTGGCAGGACGATGGCCTGCAGGTGGATTATGTCCTGCGCAATGGGCAGGTGGACTGCGTGCTGCGCCGCTTGATCGAGGCGGACGGCAAGCTCTGGCAGCTGCAGATGACGGCTCCGCTGGCGGGCAGCGACTTGCCGGAGGATCGGATGACCGCGCGGGAGCGGGAGCTCTGCCGGGACGATATGAATCACGATTTCCTGACCGGCGTGTTCAACCGCCGCTATTTTGAAACGGAGTTCTGCACCCGGCTGGATGAGTGGACGGATGCTCACCGCTGTGCTTCGCTGGCGCTGGTGGCGCTGGACGATGAGGACGGGATGCGCGCCCGGCAGGGCGATGCCGTGATGAACCAGCTGGTCTGTTTTGTGGCCAACCAGTGGAAAAAGTACTACGACCGCCCTGCAGAGCGGGTGGTCTGCCGCCTGACGGACACGCTGTTCGCCATCGGCTGTGCGGATAAGAACTGCGCAGAGCTGGCCGAGGAGCTGAACGGCATTTATGCCGAGATGCCCCGCGCGTGCGTGGCATCGGTGGGCCTGATGCGCCGGGTGCCCTTTACCCAGTCCATCGGTTGCGCCTGCACCGGCGAGGTGCGGGGCAAGAACTGGGACGCGCTGTATCAGCTGTGTGAGCAGCGCCTGAAGGCGGCCCAGACCGCCGGCGGCGACCAGATCTGCAGCAAATAAACCGAATGCATAAAATCCCCCTTTGCGGTACAAGCTAGTGCCACAAAGGGGGATTTTTGTATGGAAAATCAGAAAAATGATAACCTGAATCTGCTGGAAGCGGTGGTGCAGAACACGGAGATGGGCAAGAACACGCTGGAACAGATCGTGCCCATGACCGAGGACCCTGCCTTCCGGGCCGAGCTTCTGCGGGAGCGGAACCTCTACCGGGAACTGAATCAGGAGGCCCACACCGCCATCGAGGCCTGCGGCGGCACGGCTCAGGGCCAGAGCATCATGGCAAAGCTCAACACCAAAATGGGCATCGGCATGAAAACGCTCACCGACAGATCCACCCGCAATCTGGCCGAAATGCTCAGCGAGGGAAGCAGTCAGGGCGTGATGGACTGCATCAAGAGCCAGAAGGATTATCCCGATGCGGCTCCCGGCTCCAAGCGCCTGATGCAGAAGCTGCAGGACCTGGAGGAAGAGAACCGGCTGAAACTGGAGCAGTTTCTGTAAAGGCCGCTCCGGCTGCTCAGAGTGCTTCCACCATGGCCGCCACGATCCGGGTGGCGGTAGCCACGTACTCGGCGATGCTGAATTTCTTCACCACCAGCACCTCGTGGCCGTCCTCGTCGGCGTTGTCGCTCATGGCGCGCAGGATGACGCAGGGCACATCGTTCTTGGCGGCAATCTGGCTCACGGCAGCACCCTCCATCTCAACGCAGTCGGGGGCGCATTTGGCCTCAATGGCGGCCTTGGTCTCGCTGTCACCCACGAACAGGTCGCCGGTGGCGATCTTGCCGGTCAGGGCCTTGACCCCTGCCTCGGCGCAGGCTTTTTCAGCGGCGGCGATGAGGGCCGGGTCACCGGCGTACTCCTTCAGGTAGGGCGGGTTCTGGCAGATCATGTCCAGCTGGGCATCGTGGTAGAGCACCGTCTTGCCAATGACCACATCACCAATGCCGATCTTGCTGGTCATGTTGCCTGCAATGCCGGAGAAGATGATCTTCTCGGCACCGTATCGGGTGATGAGCACCTGAGTGGTGGCGGCGGCATTGGCCTTGCCCATGCCTGCACAGCAGACCACGACCTGCTTGCCTGCCAGCGTGCCCCTGTGGTACTCCACGCCGCCGTAGGGCTCCACGGTGACGTTTTCCAGTTTTGCACACAGCTGATCGACTTCATCGGGCATTGCGCCCATAATTCCGATAATCATATAGATGTCCTTTCTCCTGGGCAAAAGTGTCTCCCGCGCGGCGCGCGGGAGACACTTTTATCATACATCAGACGTTGAACAGGAACTCGATCACGTCGCCGTCCTTCACGACGTACTCCTTGCCCTCGGTGCGCTGCAGGCCCTTGGCCTTGACAGCGGCATAATCGAAGTTGTTGGCTTCCAGGTCGCCATAGCCGATGACGCTGGCGCGGATGAAGCCGCGCTCGAAATCGCTGTGGATCTTACCGGCGGCCTGAGGAGCCTTGGTGCCCTTGCGGATGGTCCAGGCGCGGCACTCCTTCTTGCCGTCGGTCAGGAAGGAGATGAGGCCCAGCAGGTCGTAGCTGGCAGTGATCAGGTTGTCCAGGCCGCTGGCCTCGATGCCCATCTCGGCCAGGAAAGCCTTCTTCTCCTCGGGGGAGTAGTCGGCAATGTCCTCTTCGGTCTTGGCGCAGATGGGAATGTAGCGGGCCCCCTCCTCGGCGGCGCGGGCGGCCACCAGCGGGACATAGCGGTTATTCTCAATGCCCTCCATCAGGTCATCCTCGCCCACGTTGCAGGCGTAGAGCACAGGCTTGGAGCTCAGCAGGCCCATCTCGTGCAGCACGGCCTGCTGCTCGGCATCCCCCTCGTCAAAGTCAAAGCTGCGGGCAGGCTTGCCTGCGCTCAGGTGGTCGGCCAGCTTCTGCAGCCAGGCGGCTTCGGCGGCAGCACCCTTGTTGTTGCCGCTCTTGGCAGCCTTGGCCATCCGGCCTGCGCGGTTCTGAACGACTTCGAGGTCAGAGAGGATCAGCTCGTAGTCAATGGCATCGATGTCAGCGATGGGGTCCACGGCCTCGGCCTTGGTCACGTCCTCCACCACATGGATGATGTTGTCGTCATCAAAGCAGCGCACCACATGCACGATGGCATCGCACTCGCGGATGTGGCCCAGGAACTTGTTGCCCAGGCCTGCACCCTGGCTGGCACCCTTGACCAGACCGGCGATGTCTACAAACTCCACGATGGCAGGTGTCTTTTTATTGGTCTGCCAGATCTCAGCCAGCTTGTCCAGCCGCTTGTCCGGCACGGCCACGATGCCGCTGTTGGGTTCAATGGTGCAGAAGGGGTAGTTGGCGGCTTCCGCGTTCTTGGTGGAGGTGATGGCGTTGAACAGAGTGGACTTGCCGACGTTCGGCAGACCGACGATACCTAACTTCATATAAAATACGCTCCTTACACGTTTTTTGGCATAACGATACAACTATCATTATACGCGATGAAAACCCGGAGCGCAAGGGGATGGGCGCAAAACAACGGATTTACACGGCGGGAGTTCTATATTATACTGTTCTTAAAATACGAACCGATTTCCGGAAGGGAAGGCAGGAGGATGTTATGGAACGCAACGACCCGCGCTATCAGGCTTATGTGGAGATCCTGAAGGAGGAGCTGATCCCGGCGATGGGCTGCACCGAGCCCATCGCGCTGGCCTATGCGGCGGCAAAAGCCCGCGAGGTGCTGGGGGTGCTGCCGGACAGCGTGCAGCTGCAGGTGAGCGGCAGCATCATCAAGAACGTGAAAAGCGTCATCGTGCCCAACACCGGGCACCTGAAGGGCATGGAGGCGGCGGTGGCGGCAGGCATCATCGCCGGTTCCGCCGAGAAGGAGCTGGAGGTCATCTCGGAGGTCAGCGAGGAAAAGAAGTCTGCCATCCGGGACTATCTGCAGACAGTGCCCATCACCATCGAGCACACCGAGCAGGGGCATGTGTTTGACATCGTCGTCACCGAGCGCTGCGGGCAGGACTACGCCCGGGTGCGCATCGCGGACTACCACACCAACATCTGCCGCATCGAGAAGAACGGCACGGTGCTGTATGAGGTGCCCCTGCTGGACGAGACCGTGCAGGAGGACACCCGCGCCGACCGCAGCCTGCTGAACATGCAGGACATCTGGGACTTTGCCGAGACCGCCGACCTGCGGGACGTGGCAGACCTGCTGGAACGGCAGATCCGCTACAACAACGCCATTGCAGAAGAGGGCCTGCTGGGCGACTACGGCGCCAACATCGGGCGGGTGCTGCTGACCACTTACGGCAACGATGTCTCCAACCGCGCAAAAGCCAAGGCCGCCGCCGGCTCCGATGCCCGCATGAACGGCTGTGAGCTGCCGGTCATCATCAACTCCGGCAGCGGCAATCAGGGCATCACCTGCTCGGTGCCCCTCATCGAGTACGCCAAGGAGCTGCACAGCGGCAAGGAAAAGCTCTACCGCGCCCTCATCATCTCCAATCTGGTGGCCATCCACGAAAAGACCGGCATCGGCACCCTGTCTGCCTACTGCGGCGCGGTCAGCGCGGGTGCGGGTGCAGGCGCAGGCATCGTGTACCTGTGCGGCGACGGCTATCAGGCTGCCATCCACACGGTGGTCAACGCCCTTGCCATCGTGTCCGGCATCGTGTGCGACGGAGCCAAGGCTTCCTGCGCCGCAAAGATCGCATCTTCGGTGGATGCGGCGCTGCTGGGCTACAACATGTACAAGTGCAATCAGGAGTTCAAGGGCGGCGATGGCATTGTGATGAAGGACATCGAGACCACCATCAAGGGCATCGGACGTCTGGGCAAGGACGGGATGCGGCAGACCAATGAGGAGATCATCCGGCTGATGATGAGCTGAGCGGCGGAGCCTGCGTCCCAAAAATCATACAAAACCTTCTTTATTTTGTCATAACTCTTCCGTATAATAAGAAGTGGAATACTTTGTCACAAGGCCCGAAAGGGCCGGAACATACAGAATTGGGGAGGAAACCACTATGGCCAACGAAAAGATCCTCGTCGTGGACGACGATACCAACATCTGCGAGCTGCTGCGGCTTTATCTGACCAAGGAGGGCTATCAGGTCACCACCGCGAACGACGGCGAAGAAGGTCTGGACAAGTTCAATCAGGTCAAGCCTGATATGGTGCTGCTGGATGTGATGATGCCCAAGATGGATGGCCTGGAGGTCTGCCGCCGCATCCGCAAGCTGGGCAACACCCCGGTGATGATGCTGACCGCCAAGGGCGAGACTTTTGACAAGGTGCTGGGCCTGGAGCTGGGCGCGGACGATTACATGGTCAAGCCCTTTGACACCAAGGAAGTTGTGGCCCGCATCAAGGCGGTGCTGCGCCGCTGCACCACCACCACCGCCCAGACCGAGAGCACCGAGGGCGTGATCGAGTTCGACAACCTGCGGCTGGACATGAACAGCTACGAGCTGCGGGTCAAGGGCAAGGTGGTGGAGGCTCCCCCCAAGGAGCTGGAGCTGCTGAACTGCCTGGCCTCCCACCCCAACCGTGTTTACACCCGCGACCAGCTGCTGGACGAGGTGTGGGGCTTTGAGTACTACGGCGACAGCCGCACCATCGATGTTCATGTCAAGCGCCTGCGCGAAAAGCTGGCGGGCGCTTCCGACAAGTGGGAGCTCAAGACCGTCTGGGGCGTGGGCTATAAGTTCGAGGTGCGTCAGTAATGCGCAAAAGTATTTCGGTCACCTTCTTTTCGATGGTGGCCACCCTGCTGGTGCTGGGCACGGCGGTGCTGGGCTGTTCCGAGTGGCTGCTGTTCAGCCGCTATTTTGCCCAGGAGCGGTACGACACGCTGGACAGCGTGGCGGATGTGACCCAGCGCGCGGCGGATTATATTGTGCAGCAGGCGGCTCTGCCCAAGGGGGCCGAGCTGGATGCCCTGAACACCAAGCTGGAGATCATCGGCGAGAGCGCCGAGGCTTACCTGTTTTTCACCGATGAAGAGGGCAGAATCCTCATTGCCTCCAACCCCGAGATGGTGGGAACAGATATTGTGGGGCCGGAGCTTATGAAAAAAGTTGTCGGAGATCAGCCCTACCACACCCTGAGCACGCTGGACGGTGTGCTGACCGAGAAGAGCTATGTCTCGGTGCGGCACATGCAGGATGCACGGGGCAACAACAGCGGCTATCTCTTCCTCTGCTCCTCCGGCGCGCGGCTGACCGACTTCAAGGAGGAGTTCTGGTCGAACTTCTTCTTCTCGGCCTGTGTTATGCTGCTCTGCGCCAGCGTGCTGACCTCCTTCCTGATGCGGAAGCTGACCGACCCGCTCCAGAAGATCACCGATGCCGCCCAGCGGTTCGGCGGCGGGGACTTCTCTGTCCGTGTTGAGGGCGTGGAAGGTGAGGGCGAGGTGGTGGATCTGGCCCACACCTTCAACCAGATGGCGGAGAACATCCAGTCCAACGACAATTCCCGCGGCCAGTTCATGGGCAACATCGCCCACGAGCTGCGCACCCCCATGACCACCATCAAGGGCTTTGTGGACGGCATTCTGGACGGCACCATCCCGCCCGATATGCAGAACCACTACCTGCAGCTGGTCAGCGAGGAGACCGGTCGCCTGGCCCGGCTCATCCAGAACATGCTCGATCTCTCCAAGCTGGAAAGCGGCGAGTATCAGGTGAACGCCCGGATGTTCAACATCTGGGAGACGCTCACCGGTGTGGCCCTTTCGGCGGAGCAGCGCATCAACGACGGCATGATCGATCTGGAAGGCCTGACCATGGATGAAAAGGTGCTGGTCTACGCGGACCCCGACCTCATCCATCAGGTGGCTTATAACATTCTGGACAATGCCATCAAGTTTACCCCGGCGGGCGGCACCATCAAGTTCCATGTGGAGAAGCTGGGCCCCGAGGTGGAGATCTCGATCTGGAATTCCGGTCAGGGCATCAGCCCCGAGGCGCTGCCCTATGTGTTCCAGCGCTTCTACAAAGAGGACAGGTCCCGCGGCCTGCACGCCCGGGGGGCTGGTCTTGGCCTGAATATCTGCAAGGTGCTGGTCAACCTTTCCGGAGGCCAGATCCGTGTGGAGAGCCAGCAGGGCGAGTGGTGTCAGTTCGTGTTCACCCTGCCCGCCACGCCCCCCAACCCCAGCGGCATGAAGCGCCTGCCGGACGAATCCGGTCAGCCCGTGCCGGTGGAGGACCCCGCCAGCATGAAGCCTGTCAACTGAATCCGCGGCCAGACTGTCCCCCTGAAACGGGCGGGGCGGTCTGGTCGTTTTTGGTTTTGGAATGGATTTTGGATGGATTCAGGGGCAGGTTTGAGACTTTTCCGTGAAAAACACGGCTCCGGGTTTGATTTTTTGCGTGTTTTCATGTAAACTAAGAATAACCATGCCCGCCCTGCATTCCGGCCCCAAAACAGGTGCTCTGGCAGGACGAATGGTGTAATCTTTCTGAAAAATAACGGAGAGTATAAAACACAATGACGATCATTAGTCCTTCGATCCTTTCGGCTGATTTCAATCAGCTTGGCGCAGACTGCCGCATGGTGCTGGATGCCGGTGCGCAGATGCTGCATTATGACGTGATGGACGGCCACTTTGTGCCCAACATCAGCTTTGGCGTGCCGGTGCTGAAAAGCCTGCACAAGGGGATGCCCGCAGCATTCTACGATGTCCACCTGATGATCAGCCACCCGCTGCAGTATGCAGAGCCTTTCATCAAGGCGGGTGCCAGCCTGTACAACTTCCACCTCGAGTGCGAGGACGACATCCAGCAGACCATCGATGCGGTCAAGGCACTGGGCTGCAAGGTGGGCCTGACCATCAAGCCCGGGACCGATCCGGAAGCGCTGGCCCCGTATCTCGACCAGCTGGATCTGGTGCTGGTGATGAGCGTGGAGCCCGGCTTCGGCGGGCAGAAGTTCATGCCCTCGGCGCTGGAAAAGCTGCGCTGGCTCAAGGAAGAGCGGGCAAAGCGGAGCGCCCGCTACCTGCTGGAAGTGGATGGCGGCGTGGATGACACCACCGCCCCCCTGTGTGTGGAGGCGGGTGCCGATATTCTGGTGGCGGGCAGTGCCGTGTTCGGCGCAGCCGACCCGGCTGCGGCGGTGCGCCGTCTGGCCGCCCTGTGAGAGGTGCCTTACCATGGATGAACGTTTGATCCAGCAGCAGGAGCAGGAGCTTGCAAAGACGGGGCGGTACTATCTGCACGTCTGCTTTATGACCATCCCGCTGCTCTGCATGGCCTGCTTCCTGTACGGTCTGCGGCCCCTGCTGCTCTGCGGCGCGGCGCTGCTCACCGGCAATCTGTGTGACCGCCTGGTCTCCCTGCTGCGCCGCCGCGTGTATCGGGCCGGGGATTTCTCCAACGAGAGCTTTGCCCTCATCATCGCCCTGCTTATGCCCGCCACGGTGGACTGGTATGTGGTCATTATGGCGGTGCTGGCCGGTGTCCTCATCGGCAAGGAGGTGTTTGGCGGCTACGGCAGCTATCCCTTCAACCCTGCTGCTGTGGGCTACGCCGTGGCGGCGGTGTCCTGGCCGGAGCAGGTGTTCCGCTACCCCCAGCCCTATACCAACATTCCCCTGTGGGATGCCACCGGCGTGCCGGTGTCCAGCACCATCTCGGATACCCTGCGCAGCGGCGGCAGCCTGAACATCAGCGCAATTTCGCTGGTGCTGGGCGAGTACGCCGCCCCCATGGGCACCGGTGCCGCCCTCATCCTTCTGGCCTGCGGGCTTTTCCTCTGGCTGCAAAAGGATGTCCGTCTGAGCGCTTCTGTCAGCTTTGTGGTCACCTGTGCCCTCATCGCCTTCCTCTTCCCCCGTCAGGTGGGGGTGAACGGCGTGGACATCGCCCTGCGCCTGCAGTGCGTACGGGACGAGCTGCTGACCGGTGCCATGCTGTTCAGCGCGGTGTTCCTGCTCAACGAGCCCTACACCTGCGCCCACCACCATCTGGGCCGCATCCTGTACGGTGTGCTGGTGGGTGCGATCACCATGGGCTTCCGGTATTACGGCGTGTACGAGACGGGTGTCTGCTTTGCCCTGCTCACGGTCAACAGCATTTCCGGCTGGATGGACCGCACCGAGAGCCGCCTGTATCAGCTGATGCACCGCCCTGCGGCCGGAAAGGAGGGTGCTGAATGAAACGTTCCATTGCAGAACTGATCACCCGCGATCCGGAGAAGTTTGCCCACCATGATCGGGTGTTCAAAAATAATCCCGTTGTCATGCAGGGCATGGGTCTGGCTCCGCTGGTGGTGCTTGCCACCACGGGCAAAAATGCTTTGATGCTGGCCGTGGCTGTGGCCCTGTTGCTCACGCCTTCCCGGATGCTGGCCTGCCTGGTCAGCCGCCTGTTCCCCCTGCGGGACGAGCAGCCCGCCCCGGAAGAGCTGGAGAAAAAGTTGCTGCCCCGGGCGCTGGTGTACAGCGGCAGTGCGGCGGTGGTCTACCTTGCCGCTTATCCCATCCTGAATGCTGTGTTCGGCACCGACCTGCTGATGCTGGGCATCTACCTGCCCATGCTGGTGGTGGAGCCTCTGCTGACCTACCGCTTTGGCCGTGTGCAGGAAACCATGCGCAAGGCTGTCTCCAAGGGTCTGCGCATCACGGTGGGCTACGCGCTCATCCTGTTCATCGTGGGCTGCCTGCGGGAGTGGCTGGCGCTGGGCAGTGTGTTTGGGATCCAGCTCAGTCGCTCTGTCCTGCCCATGGCATCCATGCCGGCAGGCGGTTTCATCGTGCTGGGCGTGGTGTGTGCCGTCTGGCGCGCGCTGGCCCGCAAACACAAGGAATACCTGAAAACTGAGGCGCGCGGCACTCTGGCTGCGCACCCCCGGAAGGAGGTGCAGGATCAGTGAGTGCTGTGATGAATACCATCGGTGTGGCCTTTGCCTACGCCGTGCTGGCCCTGTTTGCCCAGAACGCCATCTTTACCCGTGGTCTGGGCGTGTCGCGCCTGATCCAGCTGGTGGGTGACGAGCGCACCAGCAGCTGGTGGTTTGCCCTGCTGCTCTGTGTTACCCAGACGCTGGTGGCCCCGCTGGCGTATTTTGCGGGCAGCCAGATCGTGGATCTGCCCTACCGTGCCCAGCTCCGCCCGCTGCTCTACCTGGCCTGTGTGGCGGTGGTCTGCATCTTTGAGCACGCCATCCTGCGGGCGGTCAAGGGCCCCCGCAGCGGCCTGCTCATCCGCATCCTGCCCATTGCCGCCGTGAACAGCGGCGTGCTGGGCACCGTGCTGGTGGAACGCACCCAGAGCTTTACGCTGGCGCAGTCCATCGGCTTTGGCCTGGGCAGCGGCCTGGGCTATCTGCTGGCTGTGATGCTGGTGACCGAGGCGGGCAACCGCCTGCGCAGCAAGGCCATCCCCGAAGCATTCCGCGGTCTGCCCATCACCCTGATCTATATCGGTGTGCTGGCGCTGGCCATCTACGGCTTTACCGGCCATTCCGTGATCCTGTAAGTTGACCCCAAGGAGGGTGGTTGATTATGGCAAGATATCCCAAACGCCAGAAGGTCAAGCGCTACCGGCGCAGCTTTTACACCCGTGAGATGCGGCTGAAAAAGGGCATCGGCATTGCGGTGCTGGTGGTGGCCGTGCTGGCAGCGGCCTGGGTGGCCGCGCCCCATGTGCTGGACTGGGCCACCCACACCTGGTATACCGTGGTGCGGGATCGTGACCTCTCCGCATCCAGTGCTGTCAGCGAGAGTGCATCCTCCGGAGCACAGAGCACCGCTGCCAGCGAACCGGCAGCTTCCTCGGTGCCGGAAAAAGAGCCGGAGCCCGAGGTCAAGGGCACTGATATTGTGACGGGCTTGTGGGCAGAGGTGGATGTGAGCACCCTGACCGACGAGGCCGCCATCCGCTCCGCCGCCCGGCAGCTCAAGGCACAGGGCATGACCTATGCCATCCTGACCCTGAAGGACACCGCCGGGCAGGTGTATTACGCCTCCCAGACGGCGGTGGGTGCCGCCAATGCAGCCCCCACGCAGGTCGAGCTGACGAGTGTGGCATCCATCTTCAAGGAGGAGGGGCTGGTGCCGGTGGCTGCGCTGACTGCCTTCCGTGACCCTGCCGGTGCCCGGGCCGACCACGCTCTGGCCATCCGGTATCAGGGGCAGGAGTACCTCTGGCTGGACAACAAGGCTTCCGCCGGAGGCAACCCCTGGCTGAACCCCTACGCCGCGGAGACCGTGCAGTATATCGGCGATCTGATCGCCGAGGTGCACGCCGCCGGGTTTGATCAGGTGCTGCTGGAAAATGTCCAGTTCCCCTCGTCCACCAGCGCCAAGCAGGACTATGGCACCACCAACGGTGTGGATCGTGCCGGGCAGCTGACTGCGGATATCGCCGCCTGGCAGGCCCGCTTCGGAGATACGGTGACGCTCTGGTACGGTTATTCGCTGGCCGAGGTGACCGGCTCCTCCAGCCAGCTGGGAGCCCCTGCGGCCCAGCTGGGCGTGAAGAACCTGCTGGTGAAGGTCCCGTCCTCCTCTACGCTGGATGCAGCGGCCCGGGAGGAGCTGACCCTCTCCCTGACCGAGGCAGGTGTGGAGCATGTGGTCATCCGGGACGATGCCGCCAGCTATTTTGAGTGATCCCTGCGTTTTTGTGAGAGGGAGGGAAGTATTATGAACAAAACACCCTGTTTTTCCCCGGCGCACATCCTGCTGCCGTCGGAACAGATCCCGGTGGGGCAGTGGGGCTGTGTGGCCTGCGATCAGTTCACCAGTGACCGCTCCTACTGGGAAAAGGCTGCGCAGGCCGCCGCAGGCGGCCCCAGCACACTGGACCTGATCCTGCCGGAGGTCTATCTGGAAGAGGATGACGTGGATGCAAGGATCAGCGCCATCCATGCGGCCATGGACGATTATACCCGGAACGTGCTGACCCGCGCGGTGGACGGCTTCATTTATGTGGAGCGCACTGAGCAGAGCGGCCGGGTGCGGCAGGGCCTTGTGGGCAGGATCGACCTGGAGGCATACAGCTATGCCGAGGGTGCGGTGCCTGCCATCCGCCCCAGTGAACACACCGTGGAAAGCCGCATCCCGCCCCGCATGGCGGTGCGCCGGGGGGCAAGGCTGGAAACGCCCCATATTATGATGCTGGCCGATGACCCCGGCTGCACCCTCATCGAGCCCATCGGCGAGAAGAAGGAGCAGCTTCGCAAGGTCTACGAGGGCGACCTGATGCTGAACGGCGGCCACATTGCCGGCTGGGCAGTGGAAGATCCCGCCCTGCTGGCACAGATCGACAGCGCCCTGAACGCTCTGGGCAGCCAGGAGGCCTTTGATGCCCGGTATCCCCAGGCAAAGGGCGGCGCGCCCCTGACGCTGGCCGTGGGCGACGGCAACCATTCGCTGGCTTCCGCCAAGGCCTGCTGGGAGGAACTGAAAAAGACCCTGACCCCGGAGCAGCAGCTGACCCATCCGGCCCGCTGGTGCCTGGCTGAGGTCTGCAATGTCCACTCTCCGGCCATTGAGATCGAGCCCATCCACCGTGTCCTTTTCAATGTGGACTGCGGTGCCGTGCTGCTGGCCCTCATCGCGTGGAGCGATTCCCACGCGGCAGGCATCTGCTTCGGCGATGCAAAACAGCAGTCCTTTACGCTGGCAGGCCCCCATGTGGCCAATGTGCTCAGCTTTGAACATCCCGTTGCCCCGCTGACCGTGGGCACCATTGACGCATTCATTGAGTATTTCATGGCCCGCCACATCGAGGCCCGGGTGGATTATGTCCACGATGAGCCCGCTGTCCGCGCCCTGTGCAGGCAGGGGGGTGTGGCTTTCCTGATGCCGCCCTTTGAGAAGAGCGATCTGTTCAAGGGTATCGTTATGGGTGGTGTGCTGCCCCGCAAGACCTTCAGCATGGGGCACGCAGAGGAAAAGCGCTATTATATGGAATGCAGAAACATTTTAGGTGAAGAATGACATTTAACGAACTGAATCTTTCCGCGCCTGTGCTGCGTGCTGTGGCACAGGCGGGCTATGAATCCCCCTCGCCCATTCAGGCGGCGGCCATTCCGCCGGTGCTGGCCGGGAGGGACTTGATGGGCTGCGCCCAGACGGGTACCGGCAAGACGGCTGCCTTTGCGCTGCCCATGCTCGACCGCCTGACTGCCAGCGCGCCCCGCAAAAAGGGTGCCATCCGCGCCCTGATCCTGACTCCTACCCGGGAGCTGGCTTTGCAGATCGGCGAGAGCTTTGAAGCCTACGGCAAGTATCTGACCCTGCGCAGCACCGTCATCTTTGGCGGTGTGGGTCAGGCTCCGCAGGTCGCGGCCCTGAAAAAGGGCGTGGACATCCTCATTGCCTGCCCGGGCCGCTTGAACGACCTGGTGGGGCAGGGGCTGCTGGACCTCTCCAATATTGAGATCTTTGTTCTGGACGAAGCCGACCGGATGCTGGATATGGGCTTTGTCCACGACGTGAAAAAGGTGATCGCCAAGCTGCCCAGGCAGCGCCAGAACCTGATGTTCAGCGCCACCATGCCCAAGGAGATCGAGCAGCTGGCCGCAGGCATCCTGCATGACCCGGCCTTTGTCAAGGTAGACCCGGTGTCCAGCACGGTGGACCGCATCCAGCAGAGCCTGTATTTTGTGGAGAAGGGCAACAAGAAGTTCCTGCTGCCCTGGCTCATCAAAAACCTGAGGCCTGAGGTGGTGAACGCGCTGGTGTTCAGCCGCACCAAGCACGGAGCCGATAAAATTGCAAAAGATCTGAACAAGCAGGGCATCCCCGCTGCCGCCATCCACGGCAACAAGAGCCAGACCGCCCGCGTGACGGCGCTGGAGGATTTCAAGGCGGGCAAGACCCGGGTGCTGGTGGCGACCGATATCGCCGCCCGCGGCATTGACATCAGCGAGCTGTCCCATGTGTTCAACTACGACCTGCCCGAGGTGCCCGAGACCTACGTCCACCGCATTGGCCGCACGGCCCGTGCCGGTGCCGACGGCACTGCCGTCAGCTTCTGCGCCCCGGAGGAAAAGGAATATCTGGCCGGGATCGAAAAGCTGAACCGCCGCCAGATCCCGGTTGTCTCCGGCCATCCCTGGGACGGCGTGCCTGCCCCTGTCAAGGCTGCACCCCCGGTGCGGGGCAAAAAGCCCAAGGCGGAAGCAGAGCAGCCGGAAAAGCCTGTGAAGGCAGAGAAGCCTGCCAAAGCAGAAAAGGCAGCCAAGGCCGAAAAGCCCGCTGCCCCCAAGAAGGAAAAAGCGGCTGCAAAACAGCCCAGCCCCAAGAATACCGAACCGAAAGAAGGAACATCCATGGAGGAAAACCAGAAGCGCACTTCCGGCGGCCGCAGTGAGAACCGCCGCTCCAATAACAGCCGCACCCGCCGCGAGGGCAATGCCCCGCAGCCGGCCAACCGCGGCAGCAACGCCCAGCCCAAATTCGACCCCCACTTTGTGAGCGCCCCGGAGGCTACCCCCCTGCGCCCGGTCAAAAAGGCTCCGGCTGCGCAGCCTGCCGCAAAGCAGACTGCTCCGGTCCAGAACAGCCAGCGTCAGCGCGGCGGTCAGCCTGCCCGTGCCGAGCAGCGCACCGACCGCAATGATCCGCGCACCGAGCAGCGGGCAGAGCGGAACGCGCGCAATGCCCGCCCGGCCCAGAACAGCCAGAGCCAGCAGGGCAGCCGCAATAATCGCAATGCAGTGCAGAGCAGCCGCCCGGACCGCCCCGCCAAGAGCGAGGCACCCCGTGGCCGCAGCCGGAACACCGCCCCCGCACGGGACGAGGACCCGGGCCTGATGCTGATCAGCCGCCGCCCGCCCCAGCAGAAGTTCACCAACTTTGAAGAGTATATGACCGCCCACGGCGGTGCCACCGCACCCATTGAGGATCACACCGATGAAACCTGAGCCGTTTGCCCCCTGGCAGTGCCCGCTCTGCGGCGAACCCCTGACCGGGGACACTGCCCTGAAATGCGGCAGGAACCACAGCTTTGACCGGGCGAAAGAGGGGTACTGGCACCTGCTGCCGGTGCAGAGTATGCGCACCAAGGCCCCGGGCGACAGCAAAGAGATGGTCGCCGCCCGCCGTGCCTTCCTGAACGCCGGGTATTACGGCATCTTCGGCCGGGCGCTGGGGGAACTGTGCCTTGCGTACGGCGCTTCCGCTGGGGCAGATGCACCGCTCCACCTGCTGGATGCGGGCTGCGGCGAGGGCTGGTACGACCGCTGCATTGCACAGGCCTTTGCGCAGGCGGGCAGGCCAGTGCAGCTGGCGGGCTTTGATATCGCAAAGCCTGCGGTGCGTCTGGCCGCAAAGGCACTGCCTGCCGCAAAATACGCGGTGGCATCCAGTTTTGCCCAGCCTGTCCGCACCGGATGGGCCGACCTGCTGCTTAACTGCTTCTCGCCCTTTGCACAGGAAGAGTTCCGGCGCGTGCTGCGCCCGGGCGGACGGATGATCTATGTTGTGCCCGGTGCAGAGCACCTCTACCAGATGAAGGCTGTCCTCTACGACACGCCCTATAAAAATCCGGTGCAGGAGGTGGCCTATGAGGGCTTCCGTCCCATTGGGGAGCGGGAGGTCTCGGGCAGCATCACGGTGCCTGCCGGGCAGCTGGAGGCGCTGTTCGCCATGACCCCCTATTACTGGAAAACGCCACGGGATGGTGCGGCCCGCCTGGCCGCCCTGCCCGAGCTGACCACGGATATCGCGTTCCGCTTCCTTGTGTTTGAAAAAGAATGATCGAAAAGCCCCCGGCCTGTGAGGATACAGGCCGGGGGCTTTTTGTATGCAGAAAACAGGGTTACATCGCGATCCAGCCCAGTGCGTTGGCGACCGAGCTGGCCAGGATGATGGCCGCGAAGATGGGGCAGAGATACCGGAGCATAAAGTTGAACACCGGTTTGCGGCGGAAGGGCTGACCTTCCCGTGTGACCTCTTCCTCGATCTTTTCCACACCGACGATCCGGGAGACCAGCAGGCAGGTGGCAATGGCCGCAATGGGCATCATCACCGAGTTGGTCAGGAAGTCGAAGAAATCGAGGAACTGCATCCCGAACACGGTCACGCTGGCAAGGGGGCCGTAGCCCAGCGCGGAAAGGCTGCCCAGTGTGATCATAATACAGCCGATGAGGATGGTGGAGCGGGTGCGGTCCCAGCCCAATTCGTCCTCAAAGGTAGAAACAGCACTCTCGGTCAGGGCAATGGAGCTGGTGAGGGCCGCGAACAGCACCAGCACAAAGAAGAGCACGCCTACGGCGGTGCCCATGCCCATGCTGGCAAAGACCTTGGGGATGGTAATGAACATCAGGGCCGGGCCCGCCTGCAGGGTGTCAGGGTCGCCGCCCGAAAAAGCGAACACGGCGGGAATGATCATCAGGCCCGCCATGATGGCAATGGCGGTGTCGAAGATCTCCACGTTTTCCGTGGACTGCTCAATGGACACGTTCTTTTTCATGTAGGAGCCAAAGGTCACCAGGATGCCCATGGCAATGGAGAGGGAGTAGAACATCTGCCCCATGGCGGAAACCACGGTCATCCACGAGAAGTTGGCCGGGTTGGGCACCAGAAAATACTTTACACCTGCCAGCGCGCCGGGCCGTGTGACCGAGTAGACAGCAATGACCACCGAGAGCACCACCAGCACCGGCATCATCACCTTGGAAACGCGCTCCACGCCGTTGCGCACACCTGCAAAGATGATGCCCAGCGTGATAAAGGTGAACAGCAGGAACGCGATCTCGGCCAGCAGACCGTTGGAGATGAAGCCGGAGAAATACCCGTCCGATGCCAGCGCGCTGCCGTGGCCGGTGAGATACTGGGCCAGATAGTGGATGACCCATCCGCCGATGACCGAATAATAGGGAACGATCAGGATGGGGATGACGGCGTTGATCCAGCCGCCGAACGCCAGCCCTTTCCCCTTGCCAAAATGGCTGTAAGCGCCCACCGGGCTTTTGCGGGTCATCCGGCCCAGCGCCGTTTCGGCAATGATCATGGTGTAGCCAAAGGTGACAGCCAGCAGGATGTAGATGAGCAGAAAAATGCCGCCGCCGTATTTTGCGGCCAGATACGGGAAGCGCCAGATGTTTCCCAACCCGACCGACGCACCGGCGGCGGACAGCACGAATCCGAGTTTGCCGGAAAACGCACTGCGCTTGTGTTGAGTTTCCATGTTTTTTTCCTCTTTTCCAGTTGATAAAATCAAGTGTAACATAGAGAAAACAGGATTTCAACGAATCGCAGGCGTTTCACCGGTGGAGAGATTTCAGGCGGAAGATGAAGAAAAGTGAATCACTTTCGGGTAAAGGGCTCCATACCGTGCTCCTCGGGGGTGTAGTATTCCATCAGGGAAATGTAGTTTTCCGGGTGGTGGCAGAACGCCGCGCGCAGAACGCTGTCCAGCTCGCCCCGGGCGGTGAGCAGACGGATGATGTACTGGGCTACCATCTGCACCACATCGGTTTCGATGCCGTAGCACAGGCCGACCGCCAGCACCGGGATGAGGATCTGCCGGGCCAGCAGGGGCACGTTCTGGCCGTACCGCTCAAGGATGGGGCGGCTCATGGTGGAGGCGGCCCAGACGCTGCCCACGATCTGCCAGTAATCGATCTCTTTCATGTGGGAAAGGCTCTGCAGCCGCTCCACGATCTCACCGTCGCTGAGGATGTAGCCATCGACCACCTCTTTTTCGGAGCGGATAAAGGCACACTGGATCATGTCCATGATGGCGGCCTCGTACTTCTGGTGGAAATTTTCCCGGGAAACGCAGAACTTGGCCACGATGTTGATGAGGGCGCTGGTGTCCTCGGCGGTGGCAAGACTGCTGATCACCAGCGGCGTGGGGCCGAATTCCGCCCCCAGTGCGTCCAGGTCGGCCAGCTCTTCGGTATTCCGGGTGGCGGGCAGAAAGCGGTCACAGCCGTTGCGGTGGTAGCCCCAGGCAGCGGGCAGCACCCGGGCCACCGCGTCGCCGCTGGAAATGATGCTGAAGATGTTGCTCTCGGGCCAGCTTTCCAACAGGGTGCCGTCCGGGGCGTGATTGGCATCGAAATCCTGCTGCAGGTCAGGCCGGTCGGCGGCAGTCAGGGCCGCAGGCACCGCAAAGCCGTAGGCATAGATATTCTCCCGCCCCAGCTGGGGGAGCTCCCGGGCGATCTTTGCCGCCAGCAGATTTGCAATGATGGAGCCGCGGCTGTAGCCGCCCAGCCAGAGCTTGAAGGTGCCGCCCTGTTCTGCCCGGGCCAGATAGGCCTTGAGGGACGCAAACACCGCCGCCACAGGCGTGACAAAGCCGGTGTGCGCGCTGGTATCACCTGTGTGGAAGTTGCTGGCCCACTCGCCGCCGTAGCCGCCGCCCCGCAGGACAAGCGCCACAAGGGTGGTGCGCTGGCCGTTCAGGGTCAGGGTCTTGCGGGCCAGCGAGTAGCCCACAAAGTCCCCGGCCCGGCCGGTGTCGAGGTCGTAATTGTAGAACAGCGCGTCCTCAAAGCCCAGGGTCTCGTAGGCGGCGGCAATGTGGGCTTCCCGCCCCACAGAGCCGTTGACCCAGTATTCCGCATCGCTGGCTATGGTGTTGGCCGCGGCGCAGGCCAGACCCAGTGTTGCCAGCGCCAGCTGGTGGTCATATTGGGTGGCCGGGTGGGTGAAAAAGCTGTCGGAGTAATAGAACGCGTGGGTCAGGTCGCAGCCGCTCAGGTCGCTGCGGATGCCGATGGTGTAGCGGCCATCCGGCACTGCATGGCCCACGGAGCCCTGCCCGGCGGCCTGGACCATCAGCCCGGGCAGCAGAGTGCTGCCGGCCGCAAACCCCAGCACCTTGCAAAAACTTCTTCGATCCATAATTTTTCCCCTCAAAAACCAGAATGGATTTTTTCTTAGTATACCGTATCCCGGGCGGGGATACAATCCAAAGTTTTCCGGGCGGCATAAAACGGGCCGGTGTTGCGCACACCGGCCCGTTATGTTACACTGTTGTTCAGTCCAGATCCTTGCAGCACTCCACGATGTGGTGGAACATCTGCTCCACGGCGGGAGCCATGGCGGTGGGACGCTGGACGGCCAGACCCACCACGCGGTCCTCTTCGGGCTCGATGGGGTAGATCTTGACCGCTGCCGTGCAGTTGCGCAGCAGCATCCGGGGCATGATGGAAATACCCAGGCCTGCCTCGACCATGGCAATGTTCGACTGGTCGTCGATGACATGGCAGCGGCGCTCCGTTGAGAGGGAATACTTCTTGAGGAACTGACGCATCTCCGCGTCGGTGGCATCCCACTGCACCACAAAGTTCTGCCCGTTCATCAGGGCGGGGGTCATCACGCCGTTGGGCGGCTCGGGCCAGTCCATGGGGGTGATGCAGAGCAGCGGCTCGTGGAACAGCTCGGTCAGAACAAACTCCTCCCGGCAGTTGTTGGAGAGGAAGGCAATGTCCACCTGACCGGTGCGCAGCCACTCCTTAACATCGTCGTAGGTGCCCTGATAGACCTCGACTTCGATCTGGGGGTAGTGGGCCATAAAGCCCTTGAGGATGCTGGGCAGCAGCCCGGAGCAGATCGAGTTGAAGGCACCCAGCTTGACCTTGCCCTTTTCCAGGCCGTTCAGGCGGGCAATGCTCTGCTGCAGGGCCTCGTCGCTGTTCAGCACCGCACGGATGGAGGGGTACAGCGAAGCGCCGTAGCTGGTCATGGTAACGCCGTTTTTGCCGCGATTGAATAAGGTAAAGCCCAGCTCAGCCTCCATCACGGCGATGGCGTGGCTGATGGCTGAGGGGGTCAGATGCAGCTGCTGAGCCGCCTTGTTAAAGCTGCCCTGCCGTGCAACTGCGTCGAAAATCTCATAAGAAAACAGCGTCATTCCCAATGCCTCCTTCCGGTCTGATCTGGTTCGGAGACGCTCGATCCTCTGTGAATCTTTTTCATCTTTGGTTTGAGATAGTTCAATTATCTTCTTGATTTTACTATCCTGCGCCCGTCCTGTCAAGCATTTTGGGCTGATTTGTGCACGCTCTGTGCAGATTTTGCCGCAGCAGACGGAGGAAATGCCACCTTTCCTCCGTTATAATTCTTATAACGATTTTTTACAAACTGACCGAGGTGTTTTTTTATGACCGCACTTTCCCCGCGCTGCAGTTTCAGCGGCACCGCTCTTAAAACCATTGCCTGCATCACCATGCTGGTGGACCACATCGGCGCGTCCTGCATCGAGGCAGGCCTTTTGCTGCCGGAGCTGGAAAGGGGAGAAGTTTCCGGCGGCGCATGGGATCAGCTTTCGCTGTTCCAGCTGGACAGGGTCCTGCGCTTCACCGGGCGGCTGGCGTTTCCCATCTTCTGTTTTCTGCTGGTGGAGGGCTTTGTACATACCCACGATGTGAAAAAATACGTCCGGAGGCTGTTCCTGTTTGCCCTCATCAGTGAGGTGCCCTTTGACCTTGCATTTTTCCGCACGCCCTTTGCACTGGACCATCAGAACGTTTACTGGACGCTGGCGCTGGGCGTGCTGGCCATGGCAGGTCTGAAGCATTTTGAAAAGCCGGACGGCTCTGCCAGCTGGAAAGGACTCTTGTGTGCGGCAGGCTGCACGCTTGCGGCGCTTCTGGCTTGTACGGACTACGACGGCATCGGTGTGCTCATCATCTGTGCGCTGTACCTGACCCGTGGCGACCGCAAGCGGCAGTGCATCGTGGGAGCCGTGCTGTTTGCCTGGGAACTCACCGCACCGCTGGCCTTTGTGCTGGTCTGGTTCTATAACGGCCAGCGGGGCGCGTGCAGTC
Organism: Faecalibacterium sp. DFI.5.82; assembly: GCF_029076575.1. NCBI lineage: Bacteria > Bacillati > Bacillota > Clostridia > Eubacteriales > Oscillospiraceae > Faecalibacterium > Faecalibacterium sp. DFI.5.82. The sequence continues at coordinate 66,852 of NZ_JARFIS010000010.1, read as the reverse complement.
CGCTGCAAAAGAAGGCCTTTTACTGGTTCTACCCGGTGCACCTGAGCGTGCTGGCTGTGGTGACGAATCTGATCTTGTAACAGAAAAGCCGCTTTCACGGAACAAATTCCGAGGAGGCGGCCTTTTGGTTTCTGAAAATGGAAAAAGCCCGGTGATTTCAAAGAATCATCGAGCTTTTTCTTGGCGGAGTAGGAGGGATTTGAACCCTCGCGCCGTTGTTTAGACGACCTACGCCCTTAGCAGGGGCGCCTCTTCGGCCTCTTGAGTACTACTCCAGAGCAAAGTGTGTTGCACTTATTCAATAAAAATGGCGGAGAGAGTGGGATTCGAACCCACGGTACGTTGCCGTACGGCAGTTTTCAAGACTGCTTCCTTAAACCACTCGGACATCTCTCCTCGTGGGCACCCGCACACGCCGTACCGAATGCCTATTTAATTTACCAGATTTCAGCGGCGCTGTCAAGCCCAAAATCAAAATTTCCGCTCGTTGTGCGCATTTTTGTGCGGAACGACAACTTTTCTTCGAGAAAAAGCGGGATTTCCTCTTTACTGAAACATCTTTTTGTTGTATAATAAATACAGATAAAACCCTACCGGACCCGGTACAAGCAGAGGAGTGTTGAACAATGTCGTTTCCGGAGCTGTTACGGCAATGCCGAAAGCAAAAGCACATGAGCCAGGCGGAGCTTGCTTCCCTGTTGGGCGTGACCCAGCAGGCCGTGGGAAAATGGGAGAGCGGAAAGAGTTCCCCGGACCCCACCACCGTGGCAAAGCTGGCGGAGATCCTGGACACGACCGCGGACTATCTGTTGGGTCTGTTCGACCCCACCGCGGAGGGCCAGACCGAAGAGCGCTTCTTCGGCAGCTATGTGTACAGCCTGATCCCTGTCATCGGCACGGTCAAGGCGGGCTACGGCGCGCTGGCCTATGAGGAAGACTACGGCAAGGAGTATGCCCGGGTCAAGGACCCTTCCAGCTACTTCTATCTCGTTGTGCGCGGCGACAGCATGGAGCCCCGCATCCACGATGGTGACCTTGCCCTGGTGCACCGTCAGGATACGCTGGAAAACGGCGACCTGGGCGTGCTGATCTACGGCGACGAGGGCGAGGGTACCCTCAAGCGCTACCTCCAGCGCGGCAACTGCGTGGTGCTGCAGCCCTTCAACCCGGCCTATAAGGAAATGGTCATCAAGGGCGAGGAGCTCAACCACCTGCACATTGCAGGCCGTGTGGTGGAGACCAAGGCGAAGTGGTAAAAACGCCCCACCAGCGCCTGAAAGAGAAAAGCCATCCAGTATGGCTTTCTTTTTATACCCATTTTTCGGAGGTGCCCCATGGAACAGAGCCTGATGGATAAGCTGACGATCCTGGCGGACAGCGCAAAATATGATGTGGCCTGTACCTCCAGCGGCGCTTCCCGGGCAGCAGGAGCGGGCGGGGTCGGCAGCTGTTACGCCCCGGGCTGCTGCCACGCCTTTACTGCCGATGGCCGCTGTGTCAGCCTGCTGAAGGTGCTGATGACCAACTGCTGCTCCTTCGATTGCAGCTACTGCGTCAACCGCAAGTCCAACGATGTGCCCCGGGCCACCTTCACCCCCCGGGAGCTGGCCGAGCTGACCATTGAATTCTACCGCCGCAACTACATCGAGGGTCTGTTCCTTTCCAGTGCCGTGCTGGTGAGCCCGGACTATACCACCGAGCGGATGCTGGCGGTTCTGCGCCTGCTGCGGGGGGAGTATCATTTCGGCGGCTACATCCACGCCAAGGCCATTCCCGGCACCAGCCCGGAGCTGCTGGAACAGCTGGGCTTTTGGCCGACCGCCTGAGTGTGAACATCGAGCTGCCCAGTGAGCGCAGCCTGAACCTGCTGGCTCCGGACAAAGGGCGGCACTCCATTTTCCGGCCCATGAAGCAGATCGCGGTGGAGGGGGCCGCCAACCGGGAAGAGGTGGCGCTCTACCGCAAGGCCCCCAGATTTGCCCCGGCGGGCCAGAGCACCCAGATGATCGTGGGTGCTTCCCCGGAAACAGATTATCACATCCTGCAATTAACGGAAGGATTATACAATAAGTATCACCTGAAACGGGTGTTTTACTCCGCCTACATCCCTGTGACAGAGGACACCCGCCTGCCCGCGCTGGATACCAAGCCGCCGCTGCTGCGGGAGCATCGGCTCTATCAGGCAGACTGGCTGCTCCGCTTTTACGAGTTCAAGGCAGAGGAACTTCTGGACAGGGACAACCCCAACTTCAACCCCTATCTGGACCCCAAGTGCAACTGGGCGGTGCAGCATTACGGGCTGTTCCCGGTGGACGTGAACCACGCCCCTTTTGAGATGCTGCTGCGGGTGCCGGGCATCGGCCCCAAGAGCGCCCGGCGCATCTGGCACGCCCGCAAACAGGCCGCGCTGGGGCTGGACGAGCTCAAGCGGATGGGCGTGGTGCTCAAGCGGGCGCAGTATTTCATCACCTGCCGGGGCTTTGCGGGGGCGCACCCGGGCCGCGGCAGTGCCGGGCGGGAGCGCATCACCCGGGCGCTTATCGACCCCAACGTATTCAGCGGCGGGGTGGAGCAGCTGAGCATGTTCAGCCCGCCCGCCGTGGATCGGCTGGTGGAGCAGGGCGTGCCGCCCCGCACAGCCCAGAAAATGGTGCGGGAGGAGGCAGTGCAATGTCTGGCCAGAGCCCTGTAAGCCCTGCCCGGAAGCTCCACGATGCCGACGTGGTCTACCTCTATGATGGCAGCTTCGAGGGCTTTCTCTGCTGTGTGTTTGAGAGCTTTGCCCAGCATGAGCTGCCCTTCGCGGTCTGGACCCCGGAACGGGAGACGACTACCCTCTACCCTGTGAAGGAGATCTCCACTGACCGCGCAACGGCCCGGCGGGTCTTTGCCAGCTTCCGCGCCAAGCTGGGCGAAGAGACGGAATCCCTCGTCACCCGGGATTTTCTCTCGGGCTGGGAGGATAAGGAGCTGCGGCTCATCCGATTTCTGCATCTGGCCTTTGCGCTGGGGCCAGGCACCGTCAGGCGGCGGGGCCACCCGGAGGTGGCTCCGCTCTACCAGATGAAGCAGAGCCTGGACTGGGAAGTGGACAAGTTTCAGGGCTTTGTCCGTTTTCAGGAGCACGAGGGGATGCTGGGCGCAGTCATCCACCCCAAAAACTATATTCTGCCCCTCCTGCGCGGGCATTTCTGTGCCCGCTTCCCGGAGGAGAACTTCCTGATCTATGATGCTGTCCATCAGGCGGTGCTGCTGTACCAGAACCACCAGGCTCAGCTCATGGAGCTGGCCGAACCCCTCACCCTGCCCCCACCTGATGAAAAGGAGCAGCAGTTTCAGGAGCTGTGGAAGCAGTTTTACAAAACGCTGGAGATCAGAGCACGCCACAACGAAAAAGGCCGCATGACCCACTGCCCCAAACGCTTCTGGGCCGATATGACCGAGATGAAAGAGGAATTGGAATGAAAAAGGAAACAAAGACCGGACGCTGGAAATATGCTGCCATCGTGCTGATTGCGGCCCTGCTGATAGGGCTGCTCTGGAACCATGTAAAAAATGGGCCGAAGGGCGAAATCTATCTCTATGGAGAAGAACACAGCAAGCAGAGCATTCTCGACAAGGAACTTTCCATCTGGGGCGAGTATTACGAAAAAGGAATGCGGGATCTGTTTGTGGAATTCCCGTATACGGATGCACAATTTCTGAACCTGTGGATGCAGGCCGACGATGATGAATTGCTGGATCTGCAGTTCAAGGACTGGGAAGGTACAGCAGGCGGCACCGAGGTCGAGAAGAATTTTCTGAAACAGATCAAGGAGCAGTATCCTGAGACCGTGTTCCACGGCACCGACGTGGGCCATACCTGGGAAAGAACCGGGCCGCGGTATCTGGCCTATCTGGAAGCCAATGGGCAGAAGGACAGCGAAGAGTACCGGCGTGCGCAGGAAAACATGGAACAGGGCAAACGGTACTATGAGATCGAGGCGACGGATGAAGCTTCTTCGGTCCGATACCGGGAGGATCGGATGGTGGAGAACTTCCGGCGCAGCTATCAGGAGCTGGAAGCGGTACGCCGCACCGATATCATGGGTATCTATGGAAGTGCACATATTGTGGAGTCGGAGTATCGGAACTCGGATTTTCGCATGGCAAAACAGTTGAGCGAGAACTATGGGGAACATCTCCATACCAAAGATCTGACGCAGGAACCGGAACGGATCGACGCGCTGGAAGTCAACGGAAAGACCTACACAGCATCCTATTTCGGTGAGCAGGATATTTCGATGGTAAAGGGCTACAAGACCCGAAAGTTCTGGCGGTTGGAAGACGCATACGAGGACTTCAAGAATCTGCCGACACCCCGTGAGATTCTGCCAGCCGACAACTACCCTATAAAAATCCAGGCCGGGCAGGTGTTTGCTGTGGAGTACCTGATGTCCGACGGCTCGACCGAGTGGAAGTATTATATCACGGACGGCACAGTACAGAATGGCCAACTCGTCACAAAGCGGATGAAGATGGAATAAGCAGGCTCCCGGCCCCGGAACTTTGCCGAATTTACAAAAAGGTTGCAACCATGCAGTTGCAACCTGCAAAACCTATGGTATACTATAAGAGATATCCGGGCAGGCATTTCTGCCCCACACACCCCCGCTGCGGGGTCAACACAAAAGGAGTATTGTAGCGTTATGGTTCGCATTACTATGGAAGACGGCGGCATCATCGACATTGAGCTGAATGAGGAAGTCGCCCCCATCACCTGTGAGAATTTCAAGAAGCTGGTCAGCGAGGGCTTCTATAACGGCCTGACCTTCCACCGTGTCATCCCCGGCTTTATGATCCAGGGCGGCTGCCCGCTGGGCAACGGCACCGGCGGCCCGGGCTGGAACATCAAGGGCGAGTTCGCTGCAAACGGTGTGAACAACCCCATCAAGCACACCCGCGGCGTGATCAGCATGGCCCGCAGCATGAACCCCAACAGCGCCGGCAGCCAGTTCTTCATCATGCACAAGGACGCTCCCCATCTGGACGGCCAGTATGCCGCTTTCGGCAAGGTCGTTGCCGGAATGGAGGTTGTGGATAAGATCGCTTCCGTCCGCACCGACTGGAACGATAAGCCCACCACCCCCGTCAAGATGAAGACCGTTGAGCTCATCGAGGGCTGATCTTCTGCGCTTCTGTCTCACATCGTCTGCCCGTGAAGTGCCCCGTCAAGTAGACAGAAAAAATAATATAAGATTTTTGTTCGCCGTTTCCACAAGGGAACGGCGAATTTTTTGTGCAAATCGGCGTTAGGACGCTCGATTCATGGCACGGACGTGAGCTTGCAGTGTCCAACACGGGACATTTTTGGATATTTTACCTCCGCTGTATCGTGATTGTTCTTGCTTGACATGAAAATACCCCCAGAGTACGCAGAGTTTTCTTTTTACTCTGTCTACTCCAGGGGGAGCATATCATGTTGAGGATACAGGCCGGGGGCTTTCCATATATGCGTCAGAAAGAGATGAGAGGCTTACTTTTTTTCGCCTTTGGGCAGCAGACCGGCGCGCTCCAGAGCCGGGCGCAGGGCCAGATACAGGATGACCACGCAGATGGTGGAGGCTACGCTGTTGACAAAGGTGACACCACCGGCGATCTTGGACAGGGCCTGTGCCACGGTATACTCCTGGCCAAAGATGTAAATGTTGCGGAAATAGCCCAGGAACGGGTCGGTGATAACGTTCAGCAGCAGGCCGGAGCCGCCTGCCACGATGACCTTGAGCAGGTAGCCCTTGCTGTGGCGGTCGAGATCGCGCAGCTTGAACACCTTGTGGGCCACGGCACCGCAGGTGATGCCGATGATGAACTTCAGCACAAAGGTGGTCACGGCATAGCCCGGGTCACCGGCCAGGATATCGGCCAGAGCCAGACCGATCGCACCGGCCAGGCCGCCGGAAACGCCGTCCAGTAGCAGGGCGGTCAGGGCGGTGAAGGTGTTGCCCAGATGGAACGAGGAGCCGCCGTAGAACGGCACGCGGAAGAACAGGTATGCCACCAGGCTCAACGCGGCCATAACGCCGGTCAGGGCCAGTTCCTTGGTGGTAAAGGTGCGCTTGTACAGCACACTGCCGAACAGGATGACAACGATCACCACAGCCAGCAGCAGCCACATTGCAGTTGTAGACATGATTTTTCCCTCCAAATTTCTTCGGGGCGAACCCCCTCTGTCCTGCTCTGCAGGATCCTTCGCCCGTTTCAAAGCCACTTACCCATAAAACTACTTGACATTTGGGTGTGTGGTTGGTATGCTCCTATTATACGCGAAACTGGCACCATGAAAATATCCAGAATAAAGTTTTTTTATGGGGTCAGTTTGGCAAAGCACCCAAAAAGGGGAGAGGTCTTATGTTTCATCTGACAACTGCACTGGATGCCGCCAGCGGGGTGCCGCTGTACGAGCAGCTCTATGAGAGCCTTGCCGCCGAGATGCGCAGCGGGGCCATTCCGGCGGGCACCCGGATGCCCGGCAAGCGGCGGCTGGCGGCAGAGCTGTCGGTGTCTGTCAACACGGTGGACGCGGCATATCAGATCCTGGCGACCGAGGGCTACATGGAGCCGCGGGAGCGCAGCGGCTTTTATGTACAGGAATATCTTGCCCTGCCCACCCGGCCCGAGGAAGTGCCGCCCCCGGTGTCTGCCGCTCCGCCGGAAGCAGCCGAGCCGCCCGTCCGGTTCGATCTGTCCACCCGGGGCGTGGACCCGGGGCTGTTCCCGTTCCGCACCTGGGCCCGACTGCAGAAAGAGCTGCTCTATTCCTCACCCCAGCTGCTGACCCATGGCGATGCACAGGGGGACGTGGAGCTGCGGCAGGCGCTGGCGGACTATCTGGAGGAATACCGGGGCGTGCGGTGCACCGCCGAGCAGGTGGTGGTGGGTGCCGGTATGGAGTATCTGCTGAGCCTGCTGGCCCCGCTCCTGCCCGGCAAAACGGCGGTGGAAAACCCCGGCTACCAGCGCGCGAAGCAGGTGCTGGAAAACAACGGCGTGGCGTGCTGCTGCCTGCCTGTGGATGCGGACGGCCTTTCTGTTGAGGCATTGTCCGGCTCGGGCGCGGCGGTGTGCTATGTCACGCCCAGCCACCAGTTCCCCACGGGCGTGACCATGCCGGCGGGCCGCCGAACGGAGCTGCTCCACTGGGCATCCCGCTGCCCGGGCCAGCGGTATATCATAGAGGACGATTACGATTCGGAGTTCCGCTTTGATACCCGCCCCCTGCCCAGCCTGCAGGGCATGGCCGGGGCCGACGGTCCGGTGGTCTACCTTTCCACCTGTTCCCGCAGTCTGGCCCCCGGCATCCGCATCGCTTACATGGTGCTGCCACGGCAGCTGCTGCCCGCCTGGCGGGCAAAGTACCGGATCTATTCCGGCACCGTCAGCCGGTTTGAGCAGCAGACCCTGGCCCGCTTCATCCGCGAGGGCTACTTTACCCGGCACCTTGCCCGGGAGCGCGTGGCCTACAAGGCCCGGCGGGATGCTCTGGCTGCCTCTCTGCGCGCTGCCTTTGCGCCGGACGAGCTGACCCTGACCGGCCTGCACACCGGCCTGCATCTGTTGGCAAGGCTGAAAAATGCCCCGCCGGATGCCGCCCTTCACGCCGCCGCAAAGGCGCAGGGCGTGGCCCTGAGCCTGCTGAGCGATTATGACCTGACCGGCGGGGAACAGGATTTTTCCGGTACGTTTGTGCTGGGCTATGGCTCCCTGAGCGAGGCATCGTTCCCCGAGGCGGGCGAAACGCTGAGGAAGGTCTGCACCGCCGCCCGGGAAGCGTCTGTGACCGTGTAAGTGCCCGCTTTTGCATCCCACGCCCCGGGCAGGGCCTCGGCGTGGGGGAGGGCGCTGTTGTTGGCCAGAAACTCCAGGACCGTGCCCAGCAGGGTATAATCCTGTGCTGCAAAGTCGGTGAGCAGGGCCGCGCTGCTGGCCCGCAGGGCATCCGGCAGGGTGGCGGGCAGCAGGGCGAGGTCCTGCCGGAAAAAGGCTTCCCACACTGCCGCCCGGGCGGCGGCCCGGCGGGCAGGCGGCAGGGTGCCCTCCGCATCCCAGCCGGAGAGCAGAGCGTGGGCCTCCTTGGCCGAAATGCTCTGCACGGCGGCGGAAAGCCCGGTTTCGGCCAGCTCATCGGCAGTCAGTGCCCCCGAAAACCCCACCCGCACCGGCCCGTAACGGGAAGCAGTCTTTTCCAGCACGGCGGGGGACAGCGCCAGATAAAACATATCCTCCGGCAGGCCCAGCACCTCCAGAAGTGCCTGACGGCACCGGGCGGGCCCTGCCGCTCCGTAGCAGTGGGCAAGGCTGGCAGTCTCTCCGTTGAAGGGAACCGTCAGCTCCCCCGGCACGGCCAGCAGGTTCAGACTGTTCTGGGCGGCGTTCAGGTAGACCAGCAAAAAGCCCGGCTGCTCCCCGGCGGTGCAGAGAAGCAGGGTCATCCGGTGCTCGGCCCGGGGCAGCTGGATGGGCACCCCGCTCTGGGGCTGGGCGGTCTGGATGCGGGTGCGCACCATCTGCCGGGTGAGCAGGACTGTGCCGCCCACCAGCGGCAGCAGCACCAGAAGTGCCGCCCCCAAAGCCGCCCAGAAGGGCCTCCAACCGTTCTTGTGCATCCCGTGTTCCTCCGTTCCGTTTTGGAACAGGGTGGGCCGGGATGTGCTTTTTTATACAGAAACCGCTGCCCGGGCATGAAAACGCCCCCTGTGCCATACAGTAGAGCACAGGGGGCGTTTGTATATGTGGGAGAGCTTGGCGCGGGTGAACGCGGTGGTCGGCGGTGTGGTATGGGGGCCGGTGGGGCTGGCGCTGCTGTTTGGCACCGGCTGTCTGCTGACAGTGCGCACCGGTTTTTTCCAGCTGCGGTATTTCGGGTACTGGATGCGGCACACCATCGGGGCTATCTTCCTGGACCGGAATGTGACCGCCCACACGGACGATGAAGCCATCAGCCAGTTTCAGAGCCTTTGCACGGCGCTGGCGGCAACCATCGGCACCGGCAACATCGTGGGCGTGGCGGCGGCCATTCTGGCGGGCGGGCCAGGGGCTGTGTTCTGGATGTGGGTCATGGCCCTGCTGGGGATGATGACCAGCTATGCCGAGAACGTGCTGGGCATCTGCTACCGCCGCCGGGATGCCGCCGGAAGATGGTGCGGCGGGCCCATGTACTATCTGGCCGAGGGGCTGGGCGGCGGCTTTGGCCGGGCACTGGCGGTGCTGTTTGCCTGCTTTTGTGTGCTGGCCAGCTTCGGCATGGGGAATATGAGCCAGATCAACTCCATTGCAGGCAATCTGCAGGCGGTGTTCCGGGTGCCGCCGGTGGCAACGGGCATCGTACTGGCCCTGCTCACCGGGCGGGTCATACTGGGCGGACTGAAGCGGGTGGCCGCAGTCACGGAGGCCATCGTCCCGCTCATGGCCCTGTTCTACCTGTTCGGGGCGCTGACCGTGGTCTGTGTCCATTGGGCGGCTGTCCCGGCGGCATTCGCGGCCATCTTCCGGGGGGCGTTTGGCTTGCAGGCCGCCGGGGGCGGGGTGCTGGGTTACGGCATGGCCCGGGTCATCAGCTGGGGATTCAAGCGGGGAGCCTTTTCCAACGAAGCAGGACTGGGCGCGTCGGTGCTGGTGCACTGCGCGGCCAACGTGGAGGAGCCTGTCCAGCAGGGCATGTGGGGCATGTTCGAGGTGTTTGCAGATACCATGGTGGTCTGCACCCTCACAGCCCTTGTGGTACTCACCAGCGGCCTTGTGGATCTGGACACCGGTGCGGCCCTGACCGGCGTGGAGGGCTCCGCACTGGTGGGGCAGGCCTTTTCCACGGTGTTCGGGGCGTTCGGGCCGCAGTTCATCGCGGTGTCGGTCCTGTTGTTTGCCTATTCCACTACGCTGGGGTGGAGCCATTACGGCACCCGGGCAGTGGTGTATCTGCTGGGGGAGCGTGCCGCCGCAGGATATAAACTGGTGTTTGCGGCCATGGTGCTGGTGGGTGCTGTGATGAAGCTGGATCTGGCCTGGGCACTCTCCGATACCTTCAACGGCCTGATGATGCTGCCCAATCTTGTGGGCGTGGTGGGGCTTTCGGGCGTGGTGGTCCGGGAGACACAAGCGTACCTGAAACGAAAATGACCCTCTCCGTCCCTGCAGTCTGTCTGTCAGATGCGGGATGGAGAGGGTCATTCTTTATCGCTTCTTTTTATTCGGCTTCGGGGCAGGCCGCTTCAGGCTCCGCACCGCGTCACGCCCGGCGGCGATGCCGCTGCCAAAGGCCCAGTGCAGGTTGAAGCCGCCGCAGCTGCCGGCGCAGTCCAGCGCTTCACCCACAAAGTAAAGGCCGGGGCAGCCCTTGAACTGGAAGCTGGGGGTCACTTCGGTCAGGCACAGGCCGCCGCCGGTGGTCTGGGCCTGCTTCCAGCCGCAGGGGGTCAGGCCCTCGAACAGCCAGTGCTTGGCCGCGTTGGCCAGCACCTGCCAGGCGGCATCCGGCAGGGTGTCCACCGGTTTTTCAGGCAGCTTTGCCGCTGCCCACAGGGCGCGGCCCAGCTTGGGATTGAGCAGACCTGTCCAGAAATCCGCAGGTGCCTTGCCCGGCAGCAGGGGCACCCGGGCCGCAAACAGGGCGGTCAGGGCAGTCTCGTCCAGCATGGGGAAGAGGTCCAGCTCCACGGCCGGGCGCTTTGGCCCCCGCCCCGGGGCCAGATGGCCGGACAGCTGCATGATGCAGATGCCCGAAAGTCCGTAGTCCGTGAACTGCACCTCGCCGTTTTCCATAGCCACAGTGCAGTGGCGGTCGAGGTCCAGCAGGGTGGCAGCGGCCTTGGCCCGGATGCCGGCCAGAGATCGGTTGGGCTTTGCTGTCTGCAGGGCGGTCAGGCAGGGGTACAGCGGCTCCAGCTTTCCGCCGCACTGGGCGGCGAATCGGGTACCGAAGCCGTCGGTGCCGAACTGCGGCCCGGCATTGCCGCCCATGGCGCAGATGACGGCATCGGCCCGCAGGGTCTGGTCCTGACCCTCGGCATCCTCGCACAGGATGGTGTAGCCGCTGCGGTTCTGGCTCAGGGTCTGCACAGTGCAGCCGGTACGCACCTTCACGCCCAGCCGGGCAAGGTGGCCTTCCAGCAGGGCCAGCACGTCTGCGGCCTGGTTGGAGTAGGGGTACACCCGCCCGGCCTCATCGGTGCGGGTGTACAGGCCCAGCGCCGCGAACCATTCCAGCGGTGCGGCGGCATCCACCGCGGCCAGCAGGGGCCGCAGGGCGGCGGGGTCAGCGGTGAAATACTGCTCCGGTGCAATGCCGGTGTTGTCCAAATTGCAGCGGCCGTTGCCGGTGGCCAACAGCTTTTTGCCGCACCTGGGGTTGCGGTCCAGCACCGTCACCCGCACTGCCCCTGCCGGGGCAGACTGGGCGGCGGCCAATGCGGCGGCAAGGCCCGCTGCACCGCCGCCCAATATCACGATCTGCTGCATAAGAGCACCCCCTCAGAAATCCATACATTTTATTATAACATACACAACAGCAAAAGGATAGAAGAATGCCCCAAATTTGCAGCGAATAATCTTTGGCGAAAGCCTTGACAGAAAAAGCAGAATTTGGTAGTGTTGATTCGACGGAATTGCGTGGTTTCGCAGGCTGTGGAAATGCGGCCGGAAAAGGGCAGAGAGTTGGGACTCTGCTGAGGAGAAGCTGAATATGTGGAAGAAAAAAGAAAGATGGACGGCTGCTGCGCTGCTGCTGGCGATGGTCGTGGTGACAGGTCTGTGCTGGTACATCCTGTACATCCGGCAGCAGTTCTATGACGAAGGCACCCGCAACCTGCTGGAGACCTATGAGCAGGTGGATAAGGCGTTTACCATCTTCAGCCGGAGCAACTGGAACATGCTGAACGAGTGGGGCAAGAGCCTGCAGGCTGCCAATGAGGAGGGCCTGGCGGAGGAACGCCTGCACAGCTATGAGGCCGAGCGGGAGATCTGGCGGTACAGCAGCGTGTATCTGTTCAATGAAAACTGCGAATATTGGAGCATCCGGGGCAAGCATGAAAAAGTGGATCACCTCTGGACGGCCTTTGAGGAGATGTACCGCACCGGCAAGCCTACGGTGTCCAGCTACATCATGCGGAGCGGGGAGCGCCGGGTGGTATACTCTGCGCCCATTGCGCCGGTGGAGATCGACGGCACCACCTACACCAGCCTTGCCGTGAGCTATCGGAATAAGACCATAGAGGAATTGATCGGCGGCAGTGCTTATGGCGGTCAGAGCGACTGCTACATCATCCATCCCGATGGCGATGTGATGCTCTCGGAGGAGCCCAAGAGCGAGATCGAGGACTGGATGGACAACCTGTTCGACTACCTGCAGAAGCGTGCGCAGGTGGATGCGGGCACACTGACCCGGGCCCGGCAGGACGTGGCAGAGGGCCGCAGCGGCAGCCTTTTCTACTGGCTTGAGGGCAAGAGCTATTATCTGGTCTACCAGCCTGTGGGCTTTCAGGATCTGTCCATTGTGGGCATCGTCGGCCGTGACGTGGTGGACAGTGGAATGCGGAAGATCCAGAACGCCACCATCCTGCTGCTGGCTGGGCTGTTCTTCTGCGCAGGCATCGTGCTGGTGCACGGTGTCCGCATCGATGCTCGCCTGCGCGTGGAGGAAAAGGAGCGCGCCCTCCGGCAGGAAGAGGAGGCCCGCCAGCAGATGGAGGACCTGGCCAACACCGACGGCCTGACCGGACTGTATAATGAACGCTATTTTGACGCATTGTTGAAAGAAAACGAGCTGAACAGGACACCGTTTGTCCTGTTCTACCTCGACCTTGACCGTTTCAAGCCTGTGAACGACCGTTACGGCCACGATGTGGGCGACCAGCTGCTCAAGGAGGTGGCCAGCCGCCTGCGGGGCTGCGTGCGGGAGAGCGATGCGGTGTTCCGCATCGGCGGGGATGAGTTCGCCCTCATCGTCAACGGAGCCATAACGGAGGGGTTCTGCAAGAGCCGGGTGGAAAAGATCAAGGCAGCCATCCGGGAGCCTTACCGCCTGAAGGATGCAGAGGTGCAGGTTGGCACCAGCTGCGGCTGTGCGGTCTACCCCTGCGACAGCGACGATGTGCGTGCCATCCGCATCCTGGCCGACCACCGGATGTATGAGGATAAGCAGCGCTCCGGCCGGAGCTGCGAGTGACGAGAACGATAAAAGCTTTCTCCCAGTTTCTTGTACTTTCTCCCAAAATGAGCGTATAATTGGGAGAAGGAAGAACGGGCTGGGAGAAGAAATGGGTGAATCATGCGTACATTTGATTATAAAAAGATTGCAGAATACTCCTGGGATAATGAGGTCTTGTCTTATGTTGCGAAGATCCATGAATGCAAGGGGCGGCAGGAACTATATCTGAAACAAAGGCCCGCTGAATTGGAGCGGCTGGTGGAGATCGCAAAGATCCAAAGTACAGAGTCCTCCAATCGGATCGAAGGAATCATCACGACCAATGCACGCCTGAAACAGCTGGTTGAAGATAAAACGACTCCACGTAACCGGGACGAAATGGAGATATTGGGATATCGGAATGTTTTAAATCTCATCCACGAGAACTATGCCTATATTCCGGTAGAGCCGGGGTACATCCTGCAACTGCACCGTGATCTGCTGAAATATACGAATTTGACCTATCGAGGACATTTTAAGACTACACCCAATGAGATCGATATGACCCTTCCCAGCGGGGAACGCCATGTGCTGTTCCGCCCGCTGGAACCATACGAGACACCGGGTGCTGTGGAGGCACTTTGCTGCACTTATCAGGATGTGCTGCACAGAGAACTCGTTGATCCCCTGCTTTTGATCCCCTGTTTTATCTTGGATTTTCTCTGTATCCATCCTTTCAATGATGGTAACGGCAGAATGAGCCGGCTGCTGACCCTTTTGATGCTGTATCAGAATGGATATGTTGTGGGGCAGTACATCAGCATTGAAAAAGCAATTGCAGAGACTAAGGATGAGTACTATGCAGCATTGGCGCAGGCTGATCAGCACTGGCATGAGGAGGAAAATGACCCGACACCGTTCATCAAATATATGCTGGCGGTGATCTGCTCCTGTTATCAGGATTTTGAGCAGCGGGTCGATCTGGTCGGCGGGGGACAGAAGCGCGTGACGGCGTACGAGCGAGTGCGCAGCTATGCGATGGAAAGGCTGGGAGCCTTTACAAAACAGGAGGCCGCAGAGGCCTGCCCGGGCTTTGGTACAAGCTCGATTGAAAGCGCGCTGAAAAAACTGACAGAGGAGGGCGTTCTGGAGAGGATCGGCGCGGGCAGAAAGACGCAGTATGTGCGCAGGTAAGGCTCCGGCCGGAGCTGAATGAATAATTCCCTTCCTGTTTCCACAGAATAACCATACTTCACAGAAATCTGGAAGCAAAACCGGAACATGGAAAGGAAGGGAACCTTATGAAAGCAACCGGCATCGTGCGCCGCATCGATGAGCTGGGGCGGGTGGTCATCCCCAAGGAGATCCGCCGCACCCAGCGCATCCGCAGGGGAGACCCGCTGGAGATCTTCACAACGGGGGACGGCGAGGTCATCTTCAAAAAGTATTCGCCCATGGGGGAACTGAGCGGGGTGACGGCCCAGTATGTGGATGTGCTGAGCAAGTGCTTTGCCCTGACGGCCTTTGTCTCAGACCGGGACCGCATTCTGGCGGCATCCGGTGCGGGCAGGCGGGATCTGGCAGACCGCAGCGTAAGCCAGCCGCTGGAAAAGCTGATGGACAGCCGCAAGCCCTACCAGAGCGATGGTAGCCCCGAAAAGGCATTGCTGCCCTGTGAGGGCTCGCCCCGGGCGCTGCTGTGCGCTGTGCCCATCATTGCGGCGGGGGATGTCACCGGCAGTGTGGGCCTGCTTACGGAGGACCGCACTGCCCAGCCCGATGCCGCCCAGCTCAAGGCGGTGAACGTGGCGGCGGCATTTCTGGCAAAGCAGATGGAGGAATGATCTATTATATAGGAGAGCCGCCGCAGGGCGGCTCTTTTTTGTGCGGCCTTTATGACAGAATTATGAATCTTTCAAAACTTTTCTGAGAAGCTATTGACAGCGCCGCAAAATTGGATATAATGGTCTTAGCACTCAGGAAGAAGGAGTGCTAAAGAAACGAAAAGCGAACGAAGGAGGCAGGCGCTATGACGATGGATGCACGCAAGCAGCGTGTCTTGCAGGCGATCGTTGCGCTGTATGGCCTCGAGGGCGAGCCCGTGGGCAGCAGTGTGCTGGCAAACTACTTTGATATGGCAGTTTCCAGTGCCACGCTGCGCAACGAGATGGCCGCGCTGACCAAGCTGGGTCTGCTGGAGCAGCCCCACACCAGCG
This sequence comes from Faecalibacterium sp. DFI.5.82, assembly GCF_029076575.1. Lineage (NCBI taxonomy): Bacteria > Bacillati > Bacillota > Clostridia > Eubacteriales > Oscillospiraceae > Faecalibacterium > Faecalibacterium sp. DFI.5.82. The sequence goes on along the minus strand of NZ_JARFIS010000010.1, from coordinate 51,480 downwards.
CAGGCCGTGTCCCCAGTGCCAAGGGCTACCGTTATTATCTGGATCATCTTCTCACCGATGACCAGCCGCTGGACCGTGTGACCCGCGCCCGTGTGGATGCGGTGTTCGCAAGCCTCGACCACGAGCCGGAAAAGCTGGCACAGGGTGCCGCCAAGGCGCTGGCCGCCATCAGCGGCTGCACCGCCGCCGTCAGCACCCCCTGTGCTGAGGATCTCTGCATCGCCCACTACGAGGTGGTGCAGGTGGGCCGCAGCGCCGCAGCGGTGCTGGCTGTGACCACTGCCGGTTATGTCCGCACCCGTGTGGCGCGGGTCCGCACCGGTCTTTCCCGGGAAAATGCAGCGGCGCTTGCCGCCCTGCTCAACCGGAACCTGACCTTTGTGGCTCCTGTTGATCTGTCGCCCCGGCTCCTTGCAGAGCTGTGCAGCCAGATCAGCCCGGAGCTGGTGCCGGTGATCAGCGCCGCCGCCGCCATCCTGCAGGATTCCACCCAGCCCCATGTGTATCTGGGTGGTGAGCAGTACCTGCTGGACTGGCCCCAGCTGGACGGCAAGGTGGGCAGCATCCTGAGCCTGCTGAACGACGAAGAGCAGGCCGCCGCCCTCATTGCACCCCCGGCAGAGCAGAGCGAAAGCATCCTGCTGGGCGAGGATCTGGAACCTCAGATCCCCGGCCTGTGCATCGTGAGTGACCGGTATCTGGTGGGCGGAGGCCTCTGGGGCTCTGTGGCCCTCATCGGCCCCACCCGGATGCCCTTCCAGAAGCTGATGCCGCTGCTCCACACCTTTGCCGATCAGCTTGGCGAAGGAATGAGCGGCAAACGAAAAGATACCCCGCAGGCAGCCGCACCCCGGCGGACTGTGATCTATAAGGAGGACCTGGAATGAGCGAAGAAACAAAAAAGACCCCGCAGGCAGAAGAACCTGCCGTGGAGCCCAACACCGCCGAGCAGGCCGCCCCGGAAACTGCACCTGAGCAGGCAGCGGCTCCCGAGACGAACGCTGAAGCGGCAGACCCCAAGAAAAAGGATGGCTTCTTCAACAAGAAGGCCCGGGAGCTGGAGGCCGTGAAGGCAAAGCTGGACGCGGCTGAGAAGAATGCCAATCAGGCCAAGGATCAGCTGCTGCGGATGGCCGCCGAGTATGAGAATTACCGCAAGCGCTCCACCCGTGAGGCTGACCAGAAGTTCAACGACGGCGTGTCCTTTGCCGTGAACCAGATCATCCCCATTCTGGATACGCTGGAGATGGCGGCCAACGCCCCCACCACCGACGAGAATTACAAGAAGGGCGTGACCATGACGCTGGACAAAGCCGCCAAGGCGCTGAACGCCCTCCATGTGGAGGAGATCGAGGCGCTGGGCAAGCCCTTTGACCCCAACTTTATGAATGCCGTGCAGCAGATCCCCGCCCCCGATGGGCAGGAGAGCGGCACCGTGATCACGGTTTACCAGAAGGGCTACAAGCTGGGCGATAAGATCGTCCGCCATGCCACCGTTGTTGTGGCAGAGTGATTTTGCAAGACCCCGCAAGGGTTTTCAAATATAACATCCGCTTGGTAACATTTGAGCATCACATAAACAAAAAACGTTCTGAATTTGAGAGGAGCTTTCATTATGAGTAAGATCATTGGTATCGACCTTGGTACTACCAACAGCTGCGTGGCTGTTATGGAGGGCGGCGAGCCCGTTGTTATCGCAAACTCTGAGGGTGCACGCACCACCCCGTCTGTTGTCGGCTTCACCAAGACCGGCGACCGTCTGGTGGGTCAGGTCGCAAAGCGCCAGGCCATCACCAACCCTGAGAACACGGTGGCTTCCATCAAGCGTTATATGGGCACCGACCACAAGGTGACCCTGAACGGCAAGGAGTACACTCCCCAGCAGGTCAGCGCGATGATCCTGCAGAAGCTGAAGGCAGATGCTGAGGCTTATCTGGGCGAGACTGTCACCGATGCAGTCATCACCGTTCCTGCATACTTCAACGACAGCCAGCGTCAGGCAACCAAGGACGCAGGCACCATTGCCGGCCTGAACGTCAAGCGTATCATCAACGAGCCCACTGCCGCATCTCTGGCATACGGCATCGATAAGGAAGAGGACCAGAAGATCATGGTCTACGACCTGGGCGGCGGCACCTTCGATGTCTCCATCATCGAGATGGGCGACGGCGTGACCGAGGTTCTGGCCACCAACGGTGATACCCACCTGGGCGGCGATGACTTCGACCAGCGCATCATCGACTGGATGGCAGATGCGTTCCAGAACGAGAACGGCATCGACCTGCGCAAGGATAAGATGGCCGCACAGCGCTTGAAGGAAGCTGCTGAGAAGGCAAAGATCGAGCTGTCCAGCGCAATGAGCAGCCAGATCAACCTGCCCTTCATCACTGCCGACGCTACCGGCCCCAAGCATCTGGATATGACCCTGACCCGCGCAAAGTTCAATGAGCTGACCGCTGATCTGGTTGACCGCACCATGACCCCTGTCCGCAAGGCTCTGCAGGATGCAGGCCTGCGTCCCTCTGACCTGAAGAAGGTCCTGATGGTCGGTGGTTCCACCCGTATCCCCGCTGTCTACGATGCAGTCAAGAAGGAACTGAACTGCGAGCCCTTCAAGGGCATCAACCCCGATGAGTGCGTGGCTGTGGGCGCTGCCATCCAGGGCGGCGTTCTGCAGGGCGATGTCAAGGGCCTGCTGCTGCTGGATGTCACCCCGCTGAGCCTGGGCATTGAGACCCTGGGCGGCGTGTGCACCAAGATCATTGACCGCAACACCACCATCCCCACCCACAAGAGCCAGGTGTTCTCCACTGCTGCTGATAACCAGCCCTCTGTTGAGATCAACGTTCTGCAGGGCGAGCGTGAGTTTGCCCGCGACAACAAGAGCCTGGGTGTGTTCCACCTGGATGGCATTGCTCCGGCTCCCCGTGGTGTGCCTCAGATCGAAGTCACCTTCGATATCGATGCAAACGGCATCGTGAAGGTCAGCGCGAAGGATCTGGGCACCGGCAAGGAGCAGAATATCACCATCACCGCTTCCACCAATATGTCCAAGGAAGATATCGACAAGGCTGTGAAGGAAGCTGAGCAGTTTGCTGCCGATGATAAGAAGAAGCGTGAAGAGGTCGATATCCGCAACGGCGCTGATCAGATGGTGTTCCAGACTGAGAAGATGCTGAAGGAGAACGGCGACAAGATGCCCGCTGACGTGAAGAGCGAAGCTGAGGCAAAACTGGCCGACCTCAAGACCGCTGTTCAGTCCGGCTCCATCGATGAGATCAAGGCAAAGCAGGATGAGCTGAGCCATGTCTTTGAGAAGATGTATCAGGCTGCCGCTGCTGCCCAGCAGGCTGCAGGCGCACAGCCCGGCCCCGATGCTGGCGCAAACAACCAGCAGAAGCCCAACGATGACGGCGTTGTGGACGCTGACTTCAAGGAAGTTTAAGTTCTGACACAAACGGCAGATGCCCGGCCAAACCGGCGGGCAGGCGTGCCGGATAAAAGCAAAAGCCGCTCCGGTTTTGCCGGGGCGGCCTTTGCTGGTTTTATAGAGGTATGGTTATGGCACAGGAAAAGCGCGATTACTACGAAGTGCTGGGAGTATCCAAAACGGCCACCGATGCGGAGATCAAAAAGGCTTACCGCAAGCTGGCCATGAAGTACCACCCGGACTACAACCCCGGCGATAAGGATGCCGAGGAAAAGTTCAAGGAAGTCAATGAAGCCAACGAGGTGCTTTCGGACCCGAAGAAGCGCCAGCTGTACGATCAGTACGGCTTTGCCGGTGTGGACCCCAGCTATGCAGCCCAGAACGGCGGCGGCGCGGGCGGCTTCAGCGGCTTTGGCGGCGATGGGGTCGATCTGGGCGATATCTTTGGTGATATCTTTGGCGGCGGTTTCGGCGGCTTTGGCGGCTCTGCCCGTCAGGCAAACCCCAACGCCCCCCGCAAGGGTCAGGATATCCGTGTGCGGATCACCCTGAGCTTTGATGAGGCCGTGCATGGCTGCAAGAAGAACATCACCATCACCCGCCAGCAGGAGTGCACGGAGTGCCATGGCAGCGGCTGCGCCGCCGGCAGCAGCCCCGAGACCTGCCCGGACTGCGGCGGCCGCGGCTATGTCATCCGGCAGCAGCGCACTCCCTTTGGCGTGATGCAGACCCAGCAGCCCTGCTCCCGCTGCGGCGGCAAGGGCAAGCTGGTCAAGAACCCCTGCAAGGTCTGCCACGGCAGTGGAAAAACTGCCGCCAGGAAAACGCTGGAGGTGTCCATCCCCATGGGCATCGACGACGATCAGAGCTTTGCACTGCGCGGCATGGGCGATGCCGGTGCCAACGGCGGCCCTGCCGGTGATGTGATCGTGATGGTCACGGTCCGGCCCAGCGAGGTGTTCCAGCGCGACGGCTATGATGTCTGGGTCACGGTGCCCATTACCTACAGCCAGGCGGTTCTGGGCGACAGCATCACCGTGCCTTCCATTGACGGCAAGGTGGAGTACACCGTGCCCGAAGGCACCCAGAGCGGCACCACCTTCCGCCTGCGCGGCAAGGGCATCCAGTATCTGAACGGCCGCGGCCGGGGCGATATGTACGTCAAGTGCGAGGTGGAGATCCCCAAGAAGCTGAACAAGGCCCAGCGGGATGCCCTGAAGAAGTTTGAGGGCACCCTGAAAGAGGAGAACTACGAAAAGCGCAAGGGCTTCTTCAAAAAGCTGAAGGATATGTTCGCATAAGCTGTCCATCAAAAAAGAGCGAAGATTCGGTTGAATCTTCGCTCTTTTTGTTTGCAGTCAGATCAGCCCATATAGCTGATGTTCACATCGATCTGGCCGCCGTAACCGGGAATGCGGGCGGTGCAGGTGCCCTGCCACATATTGCAGGCAATGGGGCTGGAGGCCACGTTGTAGTGGGCGTTCCAGATGTAGTAGTTGGACAGCTGGCTCATATCCAGCCGCTTGCGGAACCAGGTGGTGGAGGCGTACACGCCGGGCTTGTAGCCCAGTGCCTTGACCTCTTCGCAGAAAGCCACAGCACACTTGGTGCGGTCTTCCACGCCCAGACCATCGGCACGGCCATTGCCTGCACCGGAAGCCTCGGTATCAAAGTAGATGGGGTAATCGAGCTGGCGGCCATTCAGCACATAGACGCAGGCCTGTGCTTCCTCGCGGGCCTCGTTCTCGTTGACGGCCTGGCTGAAGCAGTAGATGCCCACCCGCAGCCCGGCGTTGCGGGCGTTGGTGAAGTGCTCCTCAAACTTGGGGTCCTGCACCAGCGCGCCGGAGCCGTAGCCGCGGTAGCCTACGCGGATGATGGCAAACTCCACACCTGCCGTTTTCACCTTGTCCCAATCGATGCTGCTCTGGTACTTGGAAACATCGATGCCGAAGGTGGCGGGCTGCTGCACGCCGGAGGCATCAAAATAATAGAGCTTGTTGTCGATGCTCTGGATGCCGGTGACGGGCTGGTGAGTGTTCTGGTCGTAGTAATAGGTCTTGCCGTTTTCGGTGCGCCAGCCGGAATACTGGGGCGTTTCTTCCTCATCCTTGCCGAAGAAGAACTCCCACAGCCACTGCAGCAGGCCGTTTTCACCGGTCAGGCAGGTGGGGTCGATGCTCTCTTCGTCCAGCGTGCCGCTGTCCAGTGCATCCCGGATCTCCTCAGGGGTCAGCAGAACGGTGCCGTTGATATCCTTGATCTGGGCTTCGGCCAGCACATCCTCGCCGTTCTCGGAAGCGGCAGGCGCTTCCTCGGCTACGGGGGCGGTCTCCTCCGTTTCGGGCAGGATGGCGGCCTCTTCAGGAGCAGCCATCGGGTCCTCAGCGGCCAGCGCCTCGGTCTCTGTCAGGAAGTGGGGGAAGGAGTTCTCGTTCTCGATCTCCGAAGCATCCCCGGCCATGGGGTCGGCGGGTGCGGCTTCCGGCTGCACAGCGGGCTCCGCAGCGGGGGCGGTGCTCTCTGCCGGGGCGGCGGTGTTCTCCGCCTTGGTCGCGGGTGCGGCAGGGGTGCTGGCTGCGGCCTGCTCCTGAGAAGAAGCGCTCTCCTCTGGCTGGGTGCTCTCGGCCTTTGCCTCGCTCCTGTCACTCTTATGATCGAACCTGGGCAGAGTCACTCTGCCCTCAGTCTGCAGGGCGGCGGGCTCGACCGTCAGGCCCGCAGGCTGGGATGCCAGCAGGAAGGTGGTGCCCGCACCGCCAATGGTGATGGCTGCCGCCATCACCAGGCACGCAACAGCCTGGCCGATGCTGCGGCCGGTGCCGTTCTTGCTTGATTTCTTGAAAGATGTTTGTTTCATGCCGCTTGCTCTGCCTCCAAGCTGGACCGGGCAGGATACACGAACTGCACCGGCCCGCCAATATAGTCTCGCATAATTGCGGATAAAGCTATTTTTACTCTCCCAGTATACACCCAAACCCGTGTCGCCGTCAATCAGTTCGCTGTGCTTCGGCATCGCGTCAGGCAGAAAAAGCGGAAAGAAAAACACGCTCCACAGTAAAAACGAGCAGGAAAGCAGAATCATTGCATCCAAAGCTGTGAAATTTGTCGCTTTGGACGAAAAACGCGGCCTCCTCTTGCTGTCTTGACAGGTGTATGGTATGATACTTGACACGGAAAGCTCCCGCGCAATGGGCCGGGAGAGAAAGGTTAGGAAGAGTCTATGTCAAGTGTAAAGGACTTTTTGAAGCGGAAGGATATCGTTATCACTCCGCAGCGTTATCTCATCGAGGCTCTGGGTGCCATGGCACAGGGCCTGTTCGCCAGCCTGCTGATCGGCACCATCATCAAAACGCTGGGCCAGCAGACCGGGCTGGAGGTGCTGGTCGATCTGGGCGGCTATGCCTCGGCCATGAGCGGCCCGGCCATGGCCTGTGCCATCGGCTGGGCACTGCACTGCCCCCCGCTGGTGCTGTTCAGCCTGATCACCGTGGGCTACTCGGCCAATGCACTGGGCGGAGCAGGCGGCCCGCTGGCTGTCCTGATCATTGCCATTGTGGCTGCTGAGATGGGCAAGGCCGTGAGCAAGGAGACCAAGGTCGATATCCTTGTCACCCCGCTGGTGACCATTTTTGTGGGCGTGGGCCTTTCCATGCTCATCGCGGCTCCCATCGGTGCCGCCGCCAGCCAGGTGGGCACCCTGATCATGTGGGCCACTGAGCAGGCCCCGCTGGTCATGGGCATTCTGGTGTCTGTCATCGTGGGTGTGGCGCTGACCCTGCCCATCTCCTCTGCCGCCATCTGCGCGGCTCTGGGCCTGACCGGTCTGGCGGGCGGCGCTGCTGTGGCAGGCTGCTGCGCCCAGATGGTCGGCTTTGCCGTGATGAGCTATAAGGAGAACGGTGTGGGCGGCCTGGTCAGCCAGGGCCTGGGCACCAGTATGCTCCAGATGGGCAATATCATCAAGAATCCCCGCATCTGGATCGCCCCCACGCTGGCCTCGGCCATCACCGGCCCGCTGGCGACCTGCCTGTTCCACTTTGAGATGAACGGCGCGGCGGTCTCCTCCGGCATGGGCACCTGCGGTCTGGTGGGCCAGATCGGCGTGTACACCGGCTGGGTGAACGATATCGCCGCCGGCACCAAGGCCGCCATCACCCCCATGGACTGGGCTGCCATGGCCCTCATCTGCTTTGTTCTGCCCGCAGTCCTGAGCGTTCTCTTCTGCGAGATCGAGCGCAAGCTGGGCTGGATCAAAGAGGGCGAGCTGAAGCTGAACTAAACTCCCTCCGTCATCGCTTACGCGATGCCACCTCCCTCAATGAGGGAGGCTAAAAGGCTCCCTCTCCGAGGGAGCTGGCACGGCAAAGCCGTGACTGAGGGAGTTATAAAGGTTTCCCGTCCAACACGGCTTCAGCCAGCGTATCATCTTCATATCGGAGTTTGAGCGAGAAAAAGGGTCTGTCCTCCTCGAGCAGGCGGAAGAAGATCTTGTCGCCCTCCCAGATGGGCAGCTGCTCCACCTGCTCCTTGGGCACCCATTCCAGAATGCCCTCGTTCCGGGCGGCATCCTTTACCAGTGTGCCCGTCCAGGCATCGGCGGTGTAAAGGAACATGTATTCGGTCAGCTCGCCCAGAAGAAAGGTCACCACACCCCGGCAGCGGTAGGAGGTCAGGGTGAGGCCGGTCTCCTCCTGCACTTCCCGCAGCAGGCAGTCCTCCGGGCTTTCAAACGGCTCAAACTTGCCGCCCACACCGATCCATTTGTCGTGGTTCAGGTCGTTCTTCTTGGTCACGCGGTGGAGCATCAGGTAGGCATTATCCTGTTCCAGATAGCACAGGGTGGTGTTGCGCATGGGAAATTTGGGATCCATCAGCAATTCTCCGTTTCTGTCAGCATTACAAAAAGCGTCCCACAGGGAGCCCCCTGTGGGACGCTTTTATCGTTTCTTATTTCCGTGCGGCCCGGCCTTTTCCGGCGTTGTTCAGCTTCCGCACCAGATCATTCTGGTGCTTGCGCTGGGAGGGCGTGGGCTCCGGGTCCCGCTTTTCCTCGGCACGGGCGTTGGTCTGCGCGGTGTCGGGGTCAACGCGCACAAGGTTCCATTCCTGATTGCCGCCCGAGACGTAATTCCAGATCTGGGCCTGTGCACCGTTGGAGGTGTTCATGCCCACAAGGTCGATGTACTTGTCGGCCAGCACATTGCGGATGCGGGTGCGGCCATTCCGGGTGGACTCCAACTCCCAGCACTGGCTCAGCCCGCTGGTGCGGCCCCACTGATGCAGCCAGGTGCCCTCGACCACGCCGCCCAGGGCCAGATCGATGAACTTGCCTGTAAAGCGGTTCCTGATCCGCCAGCGTCCCTCGCCAGCGTCCACGAACTGCCACTGCTGCCACGGATGCCCGGCGTAGTCCCACAGACGGATGGCCGCGCCGTTCTCCGTGTTGAAGTTCTTGATCTCCAACACCTTCCCATTGGGTGCCTTGATGAGGTAAAACTCATTTTCCAGTAAAACGACCTGAGATGCTTTTGCCATACGTCCGTGTCTCCTTTCCGGTAAAATCTGGTTTGACGCTTCTATTATAGCGGATTTCCCGGTGCGCAACAAGATTGATTCTTGACGAATATTTTTCTTTTTATTGTGCATTTTGCACTTTCTGCAGCTTTCGACAGAGCCACGGCCCGGCGTACCACAACACCAGACAGACAAGCCCGATCAGCCGGATCTGCGTGTTGGTGCAGTGGGTGTTCAATTCCAGCCCGATGCCGAAGGAAAGGAGATTGGCGGTCAGCGCATAGAGGATGGGGTGAGGCTTTTTGCCCTCCGGCCAGGGTAGATACCGGTTGTAGACAAAGGCTTCCACGGAGAACACCAGCACCTCCAGTGCAAAATAAAGGAAATTGCCCCACATCGGCCCGAGGTAGAGTGTGCCGTAGCACAGCCCAAGGTTCAGGATGATCTGCGTGGCAAGGTTGACCTTGCCGATGAGAGCGCGCTGGGCGGGGCCGCGCAGCCCGAAAAGCAGGATGCCCCACGTCAGCTCTAAAATCAGGGTAATGAGCACCCGGGCGGCAAAGGAGGAAAGGATGTCAGAATCGTTGCGGTTATGGTAGACCCGCAGGCCGTCTTGGGAATCGAGAAGCACCTGCCACTCGCTGGAAAAGGCATAGCGCTCCACCGGCTCCTGACTGCGGTAGAATGTACCAGTCTCTATATTATAGAGCAAAACATAGAACTTGTTGGGCGGGTAGTAGCCCCAGACGAACTCCTCGTCGGCCGTGCCGGGGTATTCCTGAAAATAGCCCAGAAAGTAGTAGCCCTCGGGGGCGGGATAGTTCCGGAAGGCCTCCCAGGCCTCCCGGGAACCCATCCGCTCCCGGTAGTCTGCCGGGGCGGTCCAGGGGCCGTTGAGGGCCGTATTGCCCAGCAGGGTGACCGCATAGCGCTGGCCCGGTGTGTAATAGAGCTTGAGCGTGACCGAGGGCTTGGGGCCCATGTCCGCAAAAACGGGCAGGGAAAGGGCCAGCACCAGCAGGGCCGAGAGGAAAAAAGCAAAAATTTTTTTGCGAAAAATTTTCTTCATGGCGGTGTCCTCACTTCAAAAAACAAAAAATTCCGACACGTCTTTCCTTAACCTGTAAACGTATGAAAAACAGCTGTTATTGCAGGGCGCTCTGCACAAAATTGCAGATGGAGCTTTGTGCACCATTTCCTGTTTTTCTTACAAGTACAAAACGCCCGTTTTCGGCCTCTTTCAGGGCAGAATATGAACAATTTGTTTCCGGCTCACGGCCAATTCAGGACACTGACTTCACATTTATAAAGCAAAGCGAACTTCACTGCTTTATTTACATGAACAAAACGGCTTTCAAAAGAAACTTTAATTTGTTTCACGTTTTTGGATATTGACTTTATATCAAAACTGCGGTATAGTAAGGATGCGGAGAGCGGAAAACGCCCCGCCGACACTTGAGCTTCAGGCGTAAGCCTGTGAGAAAAATATAGGAGGTTTGACTTATGTACTATTACATTCTGGGTTGCGGCATTGCTTGTCTGGTTCTGTTCGGCATCAACAGCATGGATACGGTGGATGTCAAGCCGGCCGAGATCCTGGGTAAGGTCATTCTGTGGCCCGTTGCCCTGATGGAAGCAGTTGTTCGTTACAGCTCCACGCATCACAACATCAAGACCGCGCTGTAAAACATCTCGTTCCAAACCAACGAAGAGCAATCAGGCGGCTGCGCTTTCAAAAAGGAAGGCGCAGCCGCCTTTTTGTTTTGCACTTTACGGCGTTGTATGGTACAATAACACCAGAACTTTTAGGGAGGGAAATTGCTATGACCAATGAGACCTTACATACCCTTGAGACCCGCCGCAGCTGCCGCGCCTACAAGCCGGAGCAGATCACGAAAGAGGAGCTGGAAGCCGTTCTGCGTGCAGGCACCTTTGCCCCCAGCGCCATGAACCGCCAGAGCGCAAAGATCGTGGTGGTGCAGGATGGCAGCCTTGTGATGGGCAACCTGATGAACGCTGCTGCCGCCATCGGGCTGGGCAGCTGCTGGATCAACCGCGCAAAGGAAGAGTTCGAGACCGAAGAGGGCAAGGCCCTGCTGAAGAAGTGGGGCATTGAGGGGGACTATATCGGTGTGGGCCACTGCATTCTGGGCTACCCGGCAGAGGAACCCCGCCCCGCCGCCCCCCGCAAGCCGGATTATATCGTATACGCATAAGGAGCACTATGAAACCCGATTACAAGCTGGTCGCAAAGGCCAAATACATTCACGCCAACGCTGACCTTGCCAGTGAGATCTGGCACGAGGTCTACAAGCGCTATTACCCTGCAAAGCAGCTGGACACACTGGTGGAAACGCTGCAGAGCGCCGATGCCATTGAGGCGGATATCGACAACGATGTGAACTATTTCCTCGTGGTGCTGGGCGGCAAGACCATCGGCTACTTTGCCTGGAAGATGGAGAATACGGCTCTGCACCTGCTCCACCTCTACCTCAAGCCCGAGTACCGGGGCAAGGCACTGGGCCGGGATATCCTGGCCACCTGCGAGCGTCTGGCCCGGGGTGAGGGCCGGGGCCGCCTGTACTGCGAGGTACACACCAAGTGCCTGCCGGTGCTGCAGTTCTTCAAGACCAAGGGCTACCGCGTGCTGGGCCCAGCCGAGGCAGAAGCGGCGGGCATTCCCATGCAGCTGACCACGCTGGAAAAAATGCTGTAAATTTCCCGTTGATTTTTTGCCGCGTTTGCACTACAATAAAGTAGTGTATTGAAGTGCCCCGCGCGGGCCAGACCCAACCTGAACGATAGGGGAGGAACAAGCCATGGCAAAAGATCATCCCACCGGAGAGTCCGGCCTGTATTCTGCATTGCTGGAACTGAAAACGCCTGAGGAGTGCTACCGCTTTTTGCAGGATGTGTGCAGCTACGCTGAGCTCAGTGCAATGGAGCAGCGGTATAACATTGCGGAAAAGCTGGTCAACAAGCAGAGCTATACCAGCATCATGGGCAACATTGGTGCGTCCAGCGCCATCATCAGCCGGGTGAGCCGGGTCATCAGCAAGGATGACAGTGTGCTGCGCCGCCTGCTGGAAGAAAAGGCGGAACAGCCCGCCGAAGAATAACACGGACCGCGCGCCGCGGGGCAGGGGAGCACCCGCCCTGCGGTGCGCTTTTTTAGAAGGGAGTCTGTAAAGATGAGTAAGGCAGTTGTATTTTTTGCCGATGGCACCGAGGAGTGCGAAGCTCTGCTGGTGGTAGACCTGCTGCGCCGCGCCAAGGTGGAGGTCATCGTGGCCTCTGCCATGGGCCGCAGGGAGCTGGTGAGCAGCCATAAGATCCACCTGACCGCCGATGCGCTGGCCGAGGAAGTGGATTATTCCGATGTGGACATGGTCGTTCTGCCCGGCGGGATCCCGGGCACACCCAACCTTGCCGCCAACAAGACGGTCACCGAGACCTGTGCCGCCTTTGCAAAGGCGGGCCGGAAGGTGGCCGCCATCTGTGCCGCCCCCAGCATCCTGGCCTCTCTGGGCCTGCTGGAGGGCAGGAACGCCACCGCCCACGCTGGCTTCCAGGATCAGCTGGCCGGTGCCATCGTCCACGATGAAGAGGTCGTGGTGGATGGCAACATCACCACCAGCTATGGGCTGGGCGGTGCCATCCCCTTTGCACTGGAACTGGTGCGCCAGCTGGCCGGTCAGGCAGAGGCGGAGCGTATCCGGAACGCCATTGCGTATCGGCACTGAGAAAGGGGATACGGTATGCGCTTTATTACCTGCCGCTTGCCGGACGGCGTGGAAGACCCGGCGATTTTATCGGAGGATGGGCGGCAGGTCTGGCCGCTGAGCTGGCTGGGCCTGAGCTATGAGACCCTGAGCGAGGCCATCCCGTTTCTGACCCCGCAGGTGCGGTATGGGCTGTCGCTGGCCATTGCGGGCATTCCCGCTCTGCCTGTGGAGGCCGTCACGCTGGAAAGCCCCATCCCGGCCCCGGCGCAGGATGTCATCTGTCTGGGCATCAATTATATGGCCCACTCCGATGAGGCGGAGAAATATTCTGCCGCTGCCTTTGCCACCAAGCACGAGGATGCCATCTACTTTTCCAAGCGCGTGACCCGCGCCGTGCCGGACGGCGGCCCCATCGAGGCCCACACCGATCTGGTGAAAAAGCTGGATTATGAGTGTGAGCTGGCTGTGGTGCTGGGCAGGGATGCCAGGGACGTGCCCGCCGGTCAGACCCGGGACTATATCTTCGGCTACACCATCCTGAACGATGTCTCGGCCCGGGATGTGCAGACGACGCACAAACAGTGGTACTTTGGCAAGAGTCTGGACGGCTTTACCCCCATCGGGCCCTGCATCGTCACGGCAGATGCCTTTGCCGACTACCCGCCCAGGCTGGGCATCCGCAGCTTTGTCAACGGCGAGAAGCGGCAGGATTCCAATACGGCCCTGCAGATCTTTGACATCGACCATGTCATTGCCGAGCTTTCGCAGGGTATGACCCTGAAAGCGGGCACCATCATTGCCACCGGCACCCCGGCGGGTGTGGGCATGGGCATGGACCCGCCGCAGTTCCTCAAACCCGGAGATGTGGTGCGGTGCGAGATCGATGGTATTGGTACGCTGACAAATCCGGTCAAGTGATTCCAAGACGTAATATCTTTGACAGAGTATATGAACTGTTATATAAATGAACATGAAATTGCTCTTGTTCATATACTGTTCAAAATAAGTTCATTTGAAATTCACACACTTCCGGTATACATAGGGCAACAAAGGCGCACACCGCGCCGCATCCCCTGTGCAGTAACAGCACGGCAGGCCGCAAAGGATGCCTGTTGTGTGAGAGGAAAGGAATTGGAACGCTATGAAAATTGGTTTTACAGAGCTGATCCTGGTGGCCATCGTGGCCTTCGTGGTCATCGGCCCCGATAAGCTGCCCGAGTACGCCCGCAAGCTCGGCAAGATGCTGCGGGAGCTGAAGAAGTACACCGGTGCCGCTTCCGAGGAGATCCAGAAGAATGTGGTGGAGCCCCTGAACGAGATCCAGGCCCCCATCAAGGAAGCCGTTGCTCCCCTGACCGACATCAAGAAGGACATCGACGACAGCATGAAGGATGTCACCAAGAGCTTTACCAACATTGGTAAGACCAGCAAGGAAGAAGCCAAGAAGGCCGAAGAGGTCGAGGAGGTGGCCGAGCTGGAGGAACCCGTGGAGGAGCTGCCCGAAGAGCCCGCCAAGGCGGAGGAGCCTGTCGCTGAGCCTGTGAAGGCAGAGGAAAAGGCAGAAGAGCCTGCTGCAGAGGAAAAGCCCGAGGAGGCCCCCGCTGCAAACGAAGCCCCTGCCGAGGCTGCTCCCGCTGAGGAGGCTGCCCCTGCCGAAGAGGCAAAGGTCTAAGTACATGGATACACCCGCGCCCGCGGTTGTAGGATAAAAACTGGAATCCAGCCCGCCAGAGCGGCGCGGCAAGAGTAAAAAGGAGATTATTATTATGAGAATCGGACCTCAGGAGCTTATCATTGTTCTGATCATCGTTCTGGTCATCTTTGGACCCAAGAACCTGCCGAAGCTGGGCAAGATGTTCGGCAAGACCATGAAGAACTTTAAGGAAGGCATGGACGACGTGGATGAGAACGGCGATGCCAAGCCTGCCGAGACCAAGACCGAGGAAAAGGCTGAGAAGAAGGACGAGGAGTAATTTGTGGCTACCAACGTGAAGCGCAAAAAGAAAGCCGAAGTCATGTCGGACGACGGCAGCATGACGCTGACCGGACATCTGAAAGAGCTGCGGAACCGGCTGATCATCTGCGCGGCGGTGTTTGTAGTGGGCGTGATCGGTTTCCTGGCAATTTCGGATAAGCTGATCGACCTGCTGACGGCCATGGCAATGAATGCGAACTACACCTTCGTGTTCCTGGCCCCGCAGGAAAAGCTGATGCAGTATTTCCGGGTGTCCCTGATCGCTGCGGTGATCGTGACCATTCCGGTGGCGCTGTATCAGGTCTACGCCTTTGCAAAACCCGGCCTGAAACGGAGCGAGAGCTTCTTCTTCCGGCTGGTGCTGCTGTTCGGTCTGGCTCTGTTCTGCGTGGGTGTGCTGTTCGCCTACAAGGTCACCCTGCCGTTCATGCTGAACTTCCTCGTCACGCTGGAGGGTACCGATTACATCACGGCATCCATCAGCATCGAGAGCTACATCAACCTCTGCCTGACCATGTTCATCATCTTCGGCTGTGTGTTTGAAATGCCTCTGGTTACCATCATTCTGGCCAAGATGGGCATTGCAAACCCCGAGATCATGAAGAAGGGCCGCGGCGTTGCCATTGTCCTGATCTTCCTGGTCGCAGCCATCATCACCCCGCCCGATATCGTGTCGCAGTGCTTCGTGGCTGTGCCCATGTGCCTGCTGTACTTTATCAGCATCTTCCTCAGCGGCATTTTCTATAAGCCCAAGACGGATGATGACGACGAGGATGAGGATGACGAAGAGGAATCCTCTGACGAGGAGTAAGTTCTCCCAAGGCTTTCCGGCCCTCCCACTGCGGGAGGGCCTTTTGCTTTGCCAAAAATCGAAACGGATTTTCGGCTTTTTGCATAAATCCTGTTTCAGCCTCTGTCTTTTGCAAATGGATATGTTATAATGATAACGATGAGAAAACCGGCGGCCTGACCGCCGCAAAGAAGGGGTAAATGAATATGAAAGAGTACGCATTCGGCATCGACCTGGGCGGCACCACGGCCAAGGTGGGCCTGTTCACCACGGCGGGCGCTCTGCTGGAAAAGTGGGAGGTGCCCACCGACACCTCCAATGCAGGTGAACACATCCTCGGGAACCTGGCCAAGGCCGTGAAGGACAAGATGCAGGAAAACGGCATCACTGCCGAGCAGGTGGAGGGCGTGGGTGTCGGTGTGCCCGGCCCTGTGCTGGACAGCCGCATCGTGCCCATTGTCTGCGCCAACCTCGGCGGCTGGGGTGAGCGGAACGTCTCCATCCAGCTGTCCGGCCTGCTGGACGGCATCAAGGTGCTGGTGGGCAACGATGCCGATGTGGCCGCGCTGGGCGAGATCTGGATGGGCTGTGCCAAGGGCTGCCGCAGCGCGGTGATGGTCACGCTGGGCACCGGTGTCGGCGGCGGTGTCATCGTCAACGGCAGGATCATCGAAGGTGCACACGGTGCAGGCGGCGAGATCGGCCACATTACCGTCAACCCCCACGAGACGGCGGTCTGCGGCTGCGGCAAGCACGGCTGTCTGGAGCAGTATTCCAGCGCCACCGGCGTGGTCCGCTGTATGAAGAAGCTGCTGGACGAGAACCCGGACACCCCCTGCACCCTGCGCGGCACCGACTTTGCCGCCAAGGATGTCTTTGATGCCGCCCGTGCAGGCGATGCACTGGCCGCCCGTGAGGTGGACGAGATGACCGACACCCTGGGCATGGCGCTGGCCTCTATTGCCTCCACCACCGACCCCGAGATGTTTATGGTGGGCGGCGGTGTCGCCCGTGCCGGAGATGTCCTCTTCAACCCCCTGCGGGAGCATTTCAAGACCTATGCCTTCAGTTCCTGCCGCGAGACCCCCATCGTTGCCGCTACCCTCGGCAATGATGCCGGCATCTATGGTGCTGTGCGGCTCATCGTGGGAGAATAAGATGAAGCTGAATCTGCAAGTTACCCGGTTGCAGGATGGTGCAAAAGTGCCAGTACATGTTGTGGCGGCGGGAAAGCTGGATTTTCAGCAGACTGCCAGCATGGGATGGCAGACGAATTGGAAAACGATGGACACTGCATATTTCCCGAATCGTGTTGCACTGAAAACAGAAGAACAGGAATTGCTGGGTTTGATGTCTTACTTCTGCGATGATCGGTTTCTGGCATTAGAACTTGTCTATCTGGAAAGTCAGCCGGAAAGCAATGCAAATCTTCTGCATCAGAATGGACAGGAAAAGAAGTATCAGGGAATTGCAAAGGCATTATTTGCATATGCAGTACAGGAATCTATCAATCATGGCTATGATGGCGTGGTACTGTTCAAAGCAAAAACGGATACTCTTCTGGAATACTATCTTCACGAATTTGGAGCACGTCCGGTAGGGAGATATGACCCATTCCGGTTAGTACTCTGGGAAGATGCTGCACAAAGATTGATTGCAGAATACGAGGTGAATGCAGATGAATGAACCGATGGAAAGAAGCTGGGTCACACCGCTGAATGAGGAAGATCGGGAATATTTTTCCTATTTCCGCACAGTTTGTAAGAGGTACAATATCAATCCATCCAGAGCGACCCGTCTGGAATACGACTTTGTGACCCGTGTGGCAGAAAGTGAGTTTTACTTGCAGAAAGCTGCGACCTGATGAAATGGTTGAGCCCCATGCCTGCACTCTGAATGTGTGGGTATGGGGCTTTTTCTATTTTTGAAATATAAAATACAAGACAAAAAGTAAATTATACTTGACATAATGTCTGGTGAGTGTTATTCTGTATCCAGAGGGAACGAGTTCACCCTCACAGGAAATAGACGAGGTGACAGGATGCCGAAGAATCTGAAACTGAAAGCTGCCCGCGCGGAAAAAGATATGACGCAGGGGGCATTGGCAGAAGCGGCTGGGGTCTCGCGCCAGACCATCAACGCGATCGAAAAGGGCGAGTACAACCCCACCATCAATCTCTGCCGCAGCATCTGCAAAATTCTGGGAAAAACACTGGATGAACTGTTCTGGGAGGAATGAGAAATGAAATTTTCACTGTACAGCAAGAAAAATGTTCTGGATGAGATGCAGGAGCAGACCATGTCCAAAATTGAGAGGCGTGGCTTCTGGCTGATGTGGGGCGGTCTGCTGGCCGCAATGGTGATTCAGCAGCTGACGGGCAATGCAGATAAAGCGACCGGAGAAGGGGTCGTTTTTATGGCCGGATGTGTTTACACCGTTGCAGAGTGCGTCCGGAATGGCCTGTGGGACCGCCATCTTTCTTCCAGTATGGGTGCCAATGCGGTTTGTTCTCTGCTGGCGGCTGTGGCGGTTACGGTGCTTCATGGCCTGACCTATGGCTATTGGATGGGCGCTGCGTTTACTGGTGTTTCGACAGGTCTGCTCTGCTTTGCACTGCTCCAATTCTGTGCACATCTGGTGAAGAAGAACCGGAAAAAGTTGGACGATGAACCGGAAGAAAAATAACACCTGATTTTCCACAACAAAAAGCGGAACCGTTGAAAACTCAGCGGTTCCGCTTTTTGTTGTTGCAATTATTTCTGATACCGGATGCTGTCTTTTTCGGTGATAGGCCGCAGCACCTTACAGGGGTTGCCCACGGCCACCACGCCGGAGGGAATATCCTTTGTGACCACGCTGCCTGCACCGATGACCGTGTTGGAGCCGATGGTGACCCCGGGCAGGATGGTGACATCACCGCCCAGCCAGACGTTGTCCCCCAGTGTGATGGGGGCTGTGGTCTCAAGGCCGCTGTTGCGCTCTTCCGGCAGCATGGGGTGGATGGCAGTGTACATGCCGCAGTTGGGGCCGATGAAGCAGTGCCTGCCCAGTGTGATTTTTGCGCAGTCCATCAGGTAAGCACCGTGGTTGATGTAGGTGCCCGCACCGATGAAGCAGTGATAGCCGTAATCCACATACAGGTGCGGCAGAATGACCACATGTTCTTCCATGTGGGGCAGCAGCTGACGCAGAAGCTCTGCCCGCTTTGCTTTTTCAGAGGGGCGGGTCTGGTTGAACTCGGTGTAGAGCTCCTCGGCTTTCTCTCGTTCGGCACAGAGCTCCGGGGTGTAGTTTGCGTCGTACCAGAGACCTGCTTCCCATTTTTCACGTTCTGTCATAAACGTTCTCCTGTTATAAGGTGTCCTCACCGGGCAGCTGGTTCCACAGGCGGTAGTACACGCCCTGCTTTGCCAGCAGCTGGTCGTGAGTGCCGGATTCCACAATGCCCTCGGAGCCAAGCACAAGAATACGGTCGTAGTTCTTGATGGTGGTCAGGCGGTGGGCAATGGTCAGGGTGGTGCGGCCATGGGCCAGCTTTTCCAGGCTCTGCCCCACAAGGATCTCGCTCTCGTTGTCCAGTGCGCTGGTGGCCTCGTCCAGGATCAGGATGGGCGGGTTCTTCAGGAAGACACGGGCAATGGCGATGCGCTGCTTCTGGCCGCCCGAGAGCTTGACACCGCGCTCGCCGACATAGGTGTCGAAGCCGTCCTTCAGGGCCATGATAAAGCGCTCTGCACCGGCCAGACGGGCGGCTTCGATGATCTCCTCCCGGGTGGCATCGGGCTTGCCGTAGGCGATGTTATCCGCCACAGAGCCGCTGAACAGGTACACGTCCTGCTGGACGATGCCGATGTCCTCGCGCAGGCTCTTGAGGGTGACCTGCTGGATGTCCTGCCCGTCGATGTAGATGTGGCCGCTGGTCACATCGTAGAAGCGGGGGATGAGGTTGCACAGGGTGGTCTTGCCGCCGCCGGATGGGCCGACCAGAGCCAGCCGCTCGCCTGCCTTGATGTCCAGACTGACATGGTGGAGCACCTTGTTGTGGTCGTCCGGGTACTCAAAGCTGACATCGTCAAAGCGGATGGCACCGGGGCCGGGCTGCAGGGGCCGGGCATCGGGGGCATCGTGGATGGGCACGGGGGTGTCCATGATCTCGGCAAAGCGCTCGATGCCGGTCATGCCGCGCTGGAACTGCTCGGCGAACTCGACGATGCGGCGGATGGTGGCGATGAGGGTGGTGACATAGAGCATGTAGGCCACCAGGTCACCGGCGGTGATCTTGCCGTTGACCAGCGACAGGCCGCCCGCCAGAATGACCACCAGATACATCAGGCCGTCGAACAGGCGGGTGGAGGTGTTGAAGGCAGCCATGGCGTAGTAGCCCAGCGTTTTGATGTGCTCAAAGTCCTTGTTGCCCTGCTCGAACTTGACGCGCTCCTGCTCCTCGGCGGCAAAGGCTTTTACCACGCCCTGCCCCAGCAGGCTGTCCTCGATGGTAGCGTTCAGCTCACCGATCTGGATACGCTGCTGCCGGAACCGGGCACGCAGACGGCCGTTCAGGTAAACGGAAACCACGCCCATCAGGGGCACGCAGGCGAACACCGCCAGCGTCAGCGGGATGCTGGCCTGGCACAGGATGATGAAGGAGGCCAGGATCTTGATAAAGGCGATGAAAAATTCCTCGGGGCAGTGGTGGGCAAACTCGGTCACATCGAACAGATCGTTGGTGATGCGGCCCATGATGGTGCCGACCTTGGTGTTATTGTAATAGGTGTGGTCGAGCAGCAGCAGGTGGTCGAAGGCATCCCGGCGCATGTCGGTCTCGATGTGCACGCCCATGATGTGGCCGATGCCGGACATGAAATACTGGGCCGCGCCGTCGATGATGCGGAGCACAAAGTAGATGCCAGCCAGCTTGAGCACGATGCCGGTGGTCAGGGTGATGCCAACGCCCATGGCCGAGTTGGTGATGGTGCTCATGATCTTGGGCAGGAAGATGTCACACAGGGTGGTCAGCGCGGCGCAGAACAGGTCGAGAAAGAGCACTGCCTTGTGCTTTGCCAGATAGGGTAAAAAGCGGCGGATGAGCGCGCCGCTGCTGTTGTGATGCGCTCCGGGGTCTTTGATGCTTTGCTTTGCCATGGTTCCTCCTTTTTAACGGGCTCACCCTCTCCGTCATTGCTGACGCAATGCCACCTCCCCCAAAGTGGGAGGCTTTGGCAGGATTTGCAAGCTTCATCTTTATGCCAAGGGCTCTCCCTTTGGGAGAGCTGGCGAGCGAAGCGAGACTGAGAGGGCGAGCAATTTTATCTTTTCCTATAATCCCGTTCGCCGTAGACCGCGGTGCCAATGCGCACCAGCGTTGCGCCTTCGCGGATGGCGTTCTCGTAATCGCCGCTCATGCCCATGGAGAGGGTCTGCATCTCCACGTTGGAATAGCCGCGCTCCCCGGCCTTTACGAACAGGTCATGGACGGCGGCGAGATACCGGCGGTTTTGTGCATCGTCATCATTGACCGGGGGAATGGCCATCAGGCCCTTGACCCGGATGTGCTCCTGCGCGGCAGCGGCATCCAGCAGGGGCCAGAGCGCTTCTGGCGAAACGCCGCTCTTGCTCTCCTCCCCGCCGATGTTCACCTCCAGCAGGACGTTCTGCACGATGCCCGCCTTGGCGGCTTCCTTCTCGATGGCGGTCAGAAGGTGTTCACTGCCCACGCTCTGGATCAGGCTGGCCCGGCCCAGGACTTTTTTGATCTTGTTGGTCTGCAGGTGCCCGATGAAATGGCTGGGCTTGCCGCAGTAAGCGCCTGCGTCAAAGTTTGCGCAGAGCTCCTGCACATGGTTTTCGCCAAACACGTCAATGGGCAGGGCGGCACTTGCGGCCACGGTTTCAGCGGTGCGGGTCTTGCAGGCGGCGCACAGCTGGACCTCGGCAGGGTCGCGGCCTGCCTCCCGGGCAGCGGCGGCCATCTTTTCACGGATGGCCAGCACGGCCTCCCGCATCTCTTCCGGTGTTTTTTCTGCCATAAGGCATCAGTCCTCCTCGGTATATTTTGCGCGCTCTCCGCCAATGAGCTTCGGACGGGTGCGGGCGCAGAGAATGTTTGCTTCACCGATCCGGTTCAGGCTCAGCCGCACCGGCACGGCCACCCGGCGCAGGTGCATCCCGATCAGGGTGCCGCCAATGTCGATACCGGCGTGGGCGCGGATCTCCTCCACAGCAATGGGATCTTTGCACTGCTTCCAGCAGGTGGTGGCCCAGCTGCCGCCCGCATGGGGCCGGGGCACGACACACACTTCCTCCCAGCCGTATTGTTCGGCGGCTTCCCGCTCAATGATAATGGCCCGGTTCAGGTGCTCACAGCACTGTGCCGCCAGCCAGATGCCGCGCTGAGCCAGCACCGGTGCAATGCCTGCATACACGGCCTGTGCGGCCTCCAGACTGCTGTCCTTGCCGATGTGCCCGCCCACGATCTCGCTGGACGAGCAGCCCACCACGAACACGTCGCCTTTTTTCAGCTTTGCCTGTTCCAGCAGCTCTTCCACTGCCTGCCGGGCTTCCGCCTGGATCTGCTGTTTGAATGCGTCTGTCATATCAATTACCTCGTATCGATCGGTTGCCGCGATGACCCGATGTTCTGTGTTCGATTGGGCCCAAGCGTTTACAACAATTTTTCCGGGATGCCAAGAGCTCCCCTGGCAGGGGAGCTGGCACGCGAAGCGTGACGGAGCGGTTCAGACCCGTACAGAATAAAGCGCTTTTTCTCCCGCAATGCCAAAATACACCCGGTTCTCCACCGGGCAGAGGGCAGAGCTGCTGCCCTGAGGCTTGCCGGAAAAGCTCCACAGCCAGCTTCCGCTGGCGGTGGAAACGGCCTCGGCGCGGATGCCGTCGGCGGGCAGGGAGAACAGGTTCTCCTGCATCGATTCGCTCAGCCGCAGAGCCACGCCGCGCAGGAAGGTGCTGCTTGCATGGCGTTCCAGCCAGCTGGAGCTGGCCCAGCGGTAGCTGATGTAGAGGGTGCTGTCCTCATCCAGCGCCAGCGCGCCGGGATAGCCCGGCAGCCCGCTGAAGCTGCTCTGACAGCCCTTGCCCCCTGCAGTCAGGCCGCGGGCAGAGGCCGCAACGCTCCAGATGCAGCGGCTGCCGAGGTCGGAGATGTAGAGGGTCTGGGTGCGCTCGTCCAGCGCAAGGCCGGACGCTCCGGCAATGCCGCCCACCACCTGCTCCACGGTGCGGGCAGCGGGATCATAAACGTATACCGCACCTGTTCCGGTGTGGGCCAGCAGCTCGGTGCGCAGGGCAATTTCCAGCCCCTGTTCCGCGCTCTCCTGCCCGACCACGGCAAAGTAGACCTTGCCGTCCGCACCGACCTCTACGGCAGAAAGGGCCCCCAGCGGGGCCCCGTCGATCTGCGTGACCACCTGCACTACCGAAGCGCCCCAGCTGTCGTGCCGGGCGCGACAGAGGGTGCCCCCGGCAGGGGTGAGAACTGTGAGCCACAGGTCTCCCGCAGCATCGAACGCAAAGCCGGTCAGCTCGCCCTCTACGCTCAGGATGACCGCAGCGTTGCCGCCGTCGGTGCGCACCAGATCGCTGGTGCGTTTTTTCAGGGAGGAGCCGTTCCACGCCGTCGCATAGACAAGGCCATCCCGGGTGCGGATGCAGTCCACACCCTGATACCCGCCCAGATCCCAGATCTCCCTGCGGTCGGTGGAAAGCTCTGCCTGCGCCGCGCCGGAGGCCTGCCGGTGATCCGGGGCGGTGTAGGCTTTGGGCGGGGCCTCAATGGGCCGGAGCACCAGCGCCCAGACCAGCGCCGCAACCACGGCCAGCGTAAACACGATGCTCAATTTCTGGAACCTCTGGAGCACTTCCTCCCGCTCGGCGGCACGCTGGGCCTCCTGCACGGCCCGGCGGCGGGCAGCGGCGGCGCTGGCCCGGTTGGCGCGGCGAAGCCAGCGGTCTACCCACAGGGCCGCACTGGGCCCGATGGTCAGTGACGCGATGAGCAGGATGAGAAGCAGTTCAACGAATCCGATGCGCATAGGCAGATTTCCTTTGTTCTGATGGTTGTTTTTATCAAATCAGTATAGCACACTTTATAGCAGAGAAGCAAGCCGGCGGCAGGCTCCTGCTGTTTCTTGCGGGGCTTTTGTGGTATACTAAAAGAAATGGGGCGGCGGTTTTCCAAACCATTCACTTAAACTTCACAAAATTTTCCAATAATTATATTATGATACCCCTAGAAACTGGAGCTATTTTGATAACGAGGAGGAAACCTCAGATGGCAAAGATACTGATCGTTGATGATGAACCCCGCATCCGGGAACTGATCCGGGAGCATTTACAATATGCAGGCTATGTCTGCGAGGAAGCGGGCGACGGCTCTGCCGCCCTTTCGCTGCTGAGCGGCGGCGGCTTTGATCTGGTGATCCTGGATGTGATGATGCCCTTTATGGACGGCATGACCTGCCTGCGCGAGATGCGCGCCCGCCACATCAACACGCCGGTGATCATCCTGACCGCGCGCGGCGAGGAATATGACAAGCTGGCCGGTCTGGAAGGCGGCGCGGATGACTATGTGGTCAAGCCTTTCTCCCCGCGGGAGTTGGTGGCCCGTGTCAAGGCGGTGCTCAACCGCACCATGCCCCGCTCCGAGGCATCGGACGGCACCATGACCTTCGGCGAACTGACCATCGACACGGCCAGCCACACCGTGCGGGTGGCGGGCGAGGATGTGAGCCTGACCCCCAAGGAGTTTGACCTGCTGGTGTTCCTGGCCTCCAACAAGGGCATTGCCCTGAGCCGGGAGAAGATCCTGCAGAAGGTGTGGAACTACGACTATTTTGGCGAGGACCGCACTGTGGATACCCATGTCAAGATGCTGCGCGGCCATCTGGGCAAATGCCGGGGCTATATTGCCACCGTATGGGGCATCGGCTATAAGTTCGACCCGGATGCAGCGCGTTAAACAGGAGGTTTGCGGTTGATGCGGCAACCCGAAAAAAAGCGGCGTACCGTGGGCATCCGCGGGCAGCTGATGTGGTTCCTCTGCTTCATCTGCCTGCTGCTGCTGGTGCTGTTCTGGTTTTTGTGCACCCAGCTGCTGGAGCCCCTGTACACCACCCATATCCAGAAGCAGCTGACCGAACAGGCGGATGCCATCGTGCAGAAGCTGGACGATGCCATTGCCGACGGCCAGACCCTCTCTTATTGGGGGTTCGGCAGTCAGCTCTATGTCAACAGCCAGTTCTTCAACCAGCTCGGCAGCGAGATCTACGAAAACGGCGGCATGAGCAGCTTCTGCGTGGATATCTCCGATGTCACGCTGCGGCAGATCTTCAAGGTGGAGAATCTCTCCTACTGCAACCTTCACCGCACCCGGCCCACCGATGAAAACAGCGAGCTGCCCTCTTACAGCACCGCCCGCGCCATGCGCCAGCTCTGCCGCGAGACCGGCAGCTGCGTGCGGAAGATCAATCCGCCCACGCCCTCGGGCACGGTGGAGCTGATGGTGGGCAGAACGACCTCCGACGGCAGCTATACCGTGCTGGTGACCACAAGCCTGATGCATGTCTCGGAGGCCGGCGAGGTGATGAGCACGGTGCTGCCGCTGGCGGCGGCGCTGATCTTTGCCTTTTCCATGAGCGCGGCGTGGCTGTTCAGCGAGTGGTTCACCAAGCCCCTGCGCCAGCTTTCGGGCGCGGCCCGGCAGGTGGCACAGGGCGATTATGCCGTTCAGGTGGAGACCAACCGCCGGGACGAACTGGGCGACTTGGCGCAGGAGTTCAACCACATGGCCAAGGAAGTCCAGCACGCGGCTCAGATGCAGCGTGACCTGCTGGCGAATGTCTCCCACGACCTGCGCACTCCGCTGACCCTCATCAAGGGCTATGCGGAGACGGTGCGGGACATCACCGGCGATGACAAGGCCCACCGGGACGAGCAGATGAACATCATCGTGGATGAGGCCGACCGGCTGACGGCGCTGGTCTCCAGCGTCATGGAGCTGAGCAAGGTGACCAGCGGCGCGGAAAAGTGCGAGAAGGTCCATTTTGATATGGGCCAGCTCTGCGATGAGGTCAGTGAGCGCTATGACGCGGTCTGTGCCCAAAATGGCTGGCAGCTCAAGCTGGAACTGCCGGAGGAAGAGCTGCCTGTCTATGCCGACCCCAACATGATGCAGCGCGCCCTCCACAACCTGCTGGGCAACGCCATGCACCACATCGGCGGGGACGGCATCTTCCTCCTGCGGGCCTCTAAGGTGCCCGAGGGGGTCCGGGTGGAGATCGAGGACCACGGCCCCGGCATCTGTGCCGAGGATCTGCCCTATATCTTTGACCGGTATTACCGCTCCCGCTCCGATGCGGGCAAGCAGGGCACCGGCCTGGGGCTTTCCATCACCAAGGCCATCTTCCAGCAGCACGGCTTCCGCTTCGGCGTGCAGAGTACGCTGGGCAAAGGCACGACCTTCTGGTTCATTGCAACGGATACCAAATAAAGCGGCCCTCTCCGTCATTGTTTCGGAATGACGGAGAGGGTCGCTCTTTTTAAGCATCTGCTTTCCGGTAAATGCCCAGACTGTTGTCCGGTTCCGGCATCTTCACGCGGGAGGCGCGGTCGTTCACCTTGACCAGCATCCAGCCCATCAGGGCCAGCACCACCACGATAATGAGCCATTTTACGGCGTTGGGGAGTTTTTTCATATTCGTATTCCTTTGTTTTTGATCTCAGGGGCGGCAGAGCTTCCGCGCCCGGGCCAGCAGGGCGGCGGCATCGGCGGCAGAGGGCGCTGCGACCCAGTCCGGGCGCTGGCGAGCCCCCGGGCCGCTGCTTCCGGTCTCGGCAAAGCGGGCAAGGCAGGTGTCCGTGCGGTCATTCCAGCCGGAAAAGCCCTCCGGCGCAATGTGGGCTCCAAGGCGGCAGTCCAGTACGGCAGTCTTGCCGGTGGGCCGCCAGGGCCTGCCCAGATAGACCGTTCCGGCGGGGCAGTCGGAGACGAAATCGCAGTCCCAGAACACGAAGCCCAGCCCGTTGGCACTGCCCGAAGGGGCGGTGATGTAGCTGTGGGGAAGGTGGTTGTCTACCGTGCGCAGGATGCACTGCTCAAACAGGACATCGGCCCCGCCAAAGATGAAGTCGATGTCCCCCGCGATCTCACAGCTCTGGTAATACTGCGCCGAGGGGCGGCGGGGCGCAAACTTGCGGGGGCCCAGAAAACCGTCCTTCTCCCGTTCAGCCTCGGGCAGGGGCGCGCAGAAGAGCGTGTCCTGGTTGCCCAGCAGCCTTACCCGGCGGAACACGGCCTTTTCGGCATCCACATAGGCAGCAATGGCCTGCCCCACGGCACTGCCCGGACCGGCATCGTTGGCAATGGTCAGATCCTCCACCGTTACGCTGCCGCCGCTGAAAAAAGCGGTGTAGCTGCGGAAGGTGTGGGTGGGCCGCCCATCCGGGTGGGGCAGCTTGCCGCCGTCCCCAAAGATCAGGGTGGTAGCATCAGCTCCCGCGCCCCGCAGGGTGAGCGCCCGTTTTTCACAGACCAGCTTTTCCCGGTAGATGCCGGGGCCGATGCAGATCTCTGCTTCCAGCTCGTAGGGCACCGCCAGCACGGCCTCCGAGATGCTGGCAAAATCGCCGCTGCCATCCTGGGAAACGGTGAGTTTTAACATGGGCAGTCCTCCCTTGTAAAAGATAAGGCTATTATATGCCCCTTTTGTGAAATTTTCAATGTCCGCAGGGCTCTAACCGGAGCACGGCGGCGGTGATATCATCGGGTCGGCCGGTCTGTTCGGCGCGGGCGCGGGCGGTCTCCACAAGGATCCGGGCCACCTTCTCGGGCGGGTCGCCTGCAGCAGCGGAGAGTTCCAGCTGCTTGGCCACCCAGCCGGGACCGTCCACCAGCAGACCGTCCGAGACCAGTACGGCATAGTCCCCGGCAGCAAGATGCACCACCCGGCTCTGGCCGTTCACGCCGCCCAGAATGCCGATGGGCAGGCTGATATCGCCCACCGGACGGGCGCGGCCCCCGTGCACCAGAAAGCCCGGGGCGGCCCCGGCCTTGAAGATCCGTGCCGTGCCGGTGTAAAGGTCCACGCTGATCAGGTCGAGGGTGGCCCCGCTCTCCTCATCGCTTTTCAGGGTCAGCGCCACATTGACCAGCCGCGCTGCCAGCTCAGCGGTGAAACCGGCTTTCAGCAGGCGGGCAGTGAGCTCGGCGGCAAGGCTGCCGTCCACGGCGGCCGGGCGGCCTGTGCCCATGCCGTCACACAGGATCATCTGGGCAGCGGCCGGGCTGCAGAACTGCTGGACCGCATCCCCGGAGACAGTGCCCTTTGCCGCCGTGCCTGCGCTTCCGAACACGGCCCGGAGGGCGGGCTTTTCGCAGAAGAGCAGGGTGGTCATCCCTTTGCAGGAGAGCACCTGCGGCGGGTCGAAGTCCCGGCGGCAGATGCGCCCGGTCTCCTGCGCCAGCGCGGCCAGCTCGGGGGAGGAGAAGCGGGTGCGGGGCAGGGTGACCGCCGCCCGTGCCCGGCCCAGGTCGTCCAGCGTGACAGCGCATTCCAGCGGCGGCGTGCCCAGGCTGGCAAAAAACGCGGCCACCCGCCCGGATTTGTAGGGCTCCGGGTTTCCGGGGCGGCCCAGCTGCTCACTGAGCACGCTCAGGGCATCGGCCATGGCGCTGTATTGTTCGGTCAGGGCGGTGCGCATGGCCTCGGCGTGGACATGGGCCTCCTTCCGGCTCCGGTAGAGCGCAAAGGAGCGGTTTGCCGCCGCGCAGAGCGCCGCCGGGTGGATGCATCTGGACAGCTGGCCGGGTAGGTCGCTGGTCTGCAGATGGCCCTGCTGTTCCAGAATGGGCCGCAGGGCGTTCATCCCCTCCAGCGTGGCAGTGTATTCCTGCTTCCAGCAGGTCTCCCGCCGCCCGCAGTTGAAGCACAGGCTGTCGTGGGTGTTGTCAATGACCCAGCGGAAGGTGTCGCACCGACGGGGAAACGCATCGTACACAGCGTTCACCGTCTCGGCCAGCGAGGAAAGGCTCTCGGCCACTGCTTCCAGCCGGGTGGCGGCAGCAGAAAGCCGGGGCGGCTCCTCGGGCGGCGCGGGGGCTTCCGGCACCGGTGTCAGCCAATGTTTTGGGAAAAAGGCGGGGGCCGCAAGGCCCAGCCCGGCGCTGAGGAGCAGGGGCAGAGCCGTGCCGGGGGCGGGAACACAGAGCACCCCCAGCACACACCCGCCCGCACAGGCGGCAAGGGTCTCAGCCCGCCGCCCGGGGGCCAGCAGGACCGCTGCTGCCGTGCCGCAGCAAAGCCCCACCGCTGCCGGGGCAAGGGAAGGGTCTGCGGCGCAGAGCGCGGCCCCGGTGAAAGCAGCAAAGGCCAGCGCGGGCTTTTCCTGCCCACGGCAGCAGAGGGCGGCATCCACCATAGCACAGGCCGCTACCCCAAGGCAGAGGGAGCCGAAGCGCAGCCCGCCCAGCGCCGCCGCCACGGCAGAAGCGGCCAGCAGGGTGCCAAAGCCGGGTTTTTCGGGCGGGAAGCGCTGCAGCGCATAGCCGAAGCCACCCGCCAGCAGGGCATCTGCCCCGCAGAAGAATACCAGCGTGAAGCCTGCCCCGCCGGGCCCCAGTGCAAAGCAGGCACCTCCCAGCACCAGCGCCCCGCACCCGGCCAGAAATGCCGGGCGGAGCCTGCCGGGCCAGAGCCATCGGGCGGCCACGGCCGCCCCCACGGCGCAGAGCAGGCAGAGGCTGTCCAGCGAAAATGCCCCGAACCCGTGGAACAGGATGCTCAGCGCAGCTCCGGCTGCGCAGGCGGCAAAGCAGTCCGCAGGCAGGCCCAATGTCAGCCCCAGCCCAAAGGGGAGCAGGGCCCCGTAGAGAACGGCCCAGCCCCCGGCAAGCCCCAGCGCAAAGGCCCCGCCCTGCCGCAGGGCCGGGCGTACCGCCGCCCGGGAGGCCAACGCGGCGGCAACAGGCTGCTTCGGGTGGAGTTTTGTGGTTTCCGGCATGAAAAAATCCCCGCTTTCCGGCGGGGATCTTTTGCAATGTTCTGTTTCCCGCGCCCTTTGCATATACTGTAGCGCGGGCGCGCGGCGTTTTATGGGGCCATGCGGGGAAGCGGCAAAAAATTACCCGTTCAGCTTCTCAATGGCAGCCTTGACACGGGCAAGGGTCGTCTCGCGGCCCATCATGCAGGCAAGGTCGGTGCCGCCGCCGGGGGTGCGCTGCTTGCCGGAAAGGGCAATGCCCAGCGGGTAGAGCAGCCAGCCGTTCTTCTTGCCCAGCTCTTCGGCCTTGGCCTTGCAGGCGTTGAACACGGTGTCGCGGTCAGAGAAGTCCAGGCTCTCGTCGCTCAGCAGGGGCAGCAGGGCTTCCAGTGCCTCCCGGGCGGTCTCCGGGGTGGTCTTCTGCTTCTTGTTGGCGTACAGGCTCACATCGTAGTCGGGCATTGCGTCAAAGAAGTCCAGCTGCTCGGGGATCTCGCCCAGCACCTCACAGCGGGGCTGCAGGTTGGCGCAGAGCAGCTTCTTGTCGATGGGGGTGTGCACAGCCTGATCGATCCAGGGCTCGGCCTTCTTCTGGAACTCCTCGGGGCTCAGGCGGCGGATATACTCCGCGTTGATGGCCCGCAGCTTGAGGGGGTCGAAGATGGCGGGGGACTTGGAGATGCCGTCCGGGCTCCAGATCTTGATGAGCTCTTCCAGGCTGAAGATCTCCTGCTCGGCGTATTCGCCCTTGGGGCTCCAGCCCAGCAGGCAGATGTAGTTCATCACGGCCTCGCTCAGGTAGCCCTTGGCCACCAGATCCTGATAGCTGGCATCACCGTTGCGCTTGGACAGCTTGTTCTGCGCGTCCTTCATCACGGGCGGGCAGTGGATATAGGTGGGGATCTCCCAGCCAAAGGCCTGATACAGCAGGTTGTACTTGGGGGTGGAGGACAGATACTCGCTGCCGCGGATGACATGGGTGATGCCCATCAGGTGGTCGTCCACAACGTTGGCAAAGTTGTAGGTGGGCATTCCGTCGGTCTTGATGAGGATCTGGTCGTCCATCTCGCTGTTCTCGACCTCGATGTGGCCGTAGACCACATCGTCAAAGCCGGTCACGCCCTCCTTGGGGATCTTCTGGCGGATGACGTAGGGCTCACCTGCGGCCAGACGCTGCTTGACCTCCTCCTCGGGCAGGTCGCGGCAGCAGCCGTCGTAGTGGGTCATCTCACCGTTGGCGCGCTGTTCGGCGTGCAGTGCCTCCAGCCGCTCCTCGGTGCAGAAGCAGTAGTAGGCCTTGCCCTCTGCCACCAGCTGCTCGGCATACTGCTTGAACATGCCCATCCGCTCGCTCTGAACGTAGGGGCCCACAGGGCCGCCGATGTCCGGGCCCTCGTCCCACAGCAGGCCGGTCTCCCGCAGGGTGTTGTAGATGACATCCACAGCGCCCTCAACGTAACGGCCCTGGTCGGTGTCCTCAATGCGCAGGATGAAGGTGCCATCCTCGTGCTTGGCCATCAGGTAGGTGTACAGCGCGGTGCGCAGGTTGCCAACATGCATGTAGCCGGTGGGCGAGGGGGCAAAACGGGTGCGGACTTTATTGCTCGGCATAGAAAAACGCTCCTTTTATATTTACAGGCAAAAAATTGCGGATAGCTACCTTTTAGTTTAATCGCTGTGCGCTGTTTTGTCAACGAATCGGCCGCAGATTTGGCAGAATGGGCGTTTGGAAGCAAAAGAAAAATCTTTTTGTCGAAACTGCACGCAATCATTGACGAATGATTGGAAATTTTGTATACTGAGTGGGAGAGATGGCACAATTTTCCTTTGAAGGCTCTGAAGGAGAGATCAGGGCCGGGAGAGAAGGGGAAAATGGCTGTCTGAGGTGTAAATGATAAAGGAGAAGAAAAAACTATGAAGAGTACCGGAATCGTCCGCGGCGTTGACGGCCTGGGCCGTATCGTCCTGCCCAAGGAGCTGCGCACCAGCATGAAGCTGGACAACGATGCCAAGCTGGAGATCTTTGTGGAGGGCGATGAGATCATCCTCAAAAAATACCGCCCCACCGGCAGCTGCGATTTCTGCGGCGAGGTAGACGACAACGCAATCCAGTATGCAGGCTACTGCATCTGCACCTCCTGCCGCAAGAAGATCGGCAACATGAAAAAATAATGCGGAGAAGGAGGGCAGCCCATGAGCCAGATGATCGACTTTACCCTGCCGTCCTGCCAGCCGGGGCGGACGCTCCACGCGTTCCGCTGTGTGCCGGAGGGAGAGGTGCGGGCGGTGCTGCAGCTCTCCCACGGGATGGTGGAGTTCATCGACCGCTATAAGCCGCTGGCCGAGAATCTGGCCGCCCGGGGCATCCTTGTCACCGGCAACGACCACCTGGGCCACGGCGGGTCCATCCGCACCAAAGAGGATTACGGCTACTTCGGCGAACCCGACGGCAACCGCGCCGTGCTGGAGGATCTGCACGCCGTGACGACCCTGACAAAGCAGCTGTATCCCGGCGTGCCCTATTTCCTGCTGGGCCACAGCATGGGCTCGTTCTACGCGCGGCAGTACCTCTGTGAGTGGGGCGATGAGCTGGACGGTGCCATCATCATGGGCACCGGCTACCAGCCCAAAGCGCTGGTGCAGCTGGCCAGGACCATCTGCCGGGTGCTGGCCGTGTTCCATGGCTGGCACTACCGCAGCAAACTGGTGGCCAGACTTTCGTTTCTGGGGTACAACAAGGGGCTGGAGGGCCGCACGGCCCACGACTGGCTCAACCGTGACCCGGTGGAGGTGGACCGCTACCGCGCCGACGAGCGCTGTACCTTTATCTTTACCCTGAACGCCTATTACAGCATGTTCAGCGGCATCCTGCGGCTGTACGACCCGGCTCTTCTGGCCCGGGTGCCCAAGAATCTGCCCCTGCTGTTCCTGGCAGGCGATGCCGACCCGGTGGGCGAACAGGGCGCAGGTGTGAAGCGGGCGGTCAAGAGCCTGCTGGATGCCGGTGTGAAGAACATCGAGGTCAAGCTGTACCCCAGCGCCCGGCATGAGCTGCTGGTGGAGCTGAACCGCGAAGAGGTCTTTGCTGACATTGGTGACTGGCTGGAACGCCGACTGTAAAAACACGAACACGCAAAAACAGAACCGCCGCCCGGAAATTTCCGGGCGGCGGTTCTTTGCACACACGATCAAAAAGAAGAATGGAGGAGAGTTTTTGTCAGAGCATGGGGGATAGGAGCGTTACTCGCCGCGGACGGCTGCGAAGCCTGCCTCCAGATCGGCAATGATGTCATCGATGTGCTCGGTGCCGATGGACAGGCGGATGGTGTTCTGATAGATCTGCTGCTCGGCCAGCTCCTGATCGTTCAGCTGGCTGTGGGTGGTGGAGGCCGGGTGGATGACCAGGCTCTTTACGTCCGCAACGTTTGCCAGCAGGGAGAAGATCTTCAGGTTGTCAATGAACTTGAAGGCTTCCTCGCGGCCACCCTTGATGTTGAAGGTGAAGATGGATGCGCCGCCGTTGGGGAAATACTTCTCGTACAGGGCGTGATCCGGGTGATCGGGCAGAGAGGGGTGGTTGACCTTCTCCACCTGGGGGTGGTTTGCCAGGAATTCGACCACCTTCTTGGTGTTCTCCACATGGCGCTCGATGCGCAGGCTCAGGGTCTCGGTGCCCTGCAGCAGCAGGAATGCATTGAACGGGGAGATGGTGGCACCGGTATCGCGCAGCAGGATGGCGCGGATGTAGGTGACGAAGGCGGCAGGGCCTGCGGCATCGGCGAAGGAAACACCGTGGTAGCTGGGGTTGGGATCGGCGATATTGCCGAACTTGCCGCTGGCCTTCCAGTCAAACTTGCCGCTGTCCACGATGATGCCGCCCAGGGTGGTGCCATGGCCGCCGATGAACTTGGTGGCAGAGTGAACCACGATGTCTGCGCCGTGCTCAATGGGGCGGATCAGGTACGGGGTGCCGAAGGTGTTGTCGATGACCAGCGGCAGGCCGTGCTTGTGGGCAATGGCGGCGATGGCATCAATGTCGGGGATATCGCTGTTGGGGTTGCCCAGCGTCTCCAGATAGACGGCCTTGGTGTTGGGCTGGATGGCGTTCTCCACCTCGGCCAGATCGTGAGCGTTGACAAAGGTGGTGGTCACGCCGAACTGGGTCAGGGTGTGCTCCAGCAGGTTGTAGCTGCCGCCGTAGATGGTCTTTTGTGCCACGATGTGGTCACCGGCCTGTGCCAGCGCCTCGATGGTGTAGGTGATGGCGGCAGCGCCGGAAGCAGTGGCCAGAGCAGCCACGCCGCCCTCCAGAGCAGCGATGCGCTTCTCGAACACATCCTGCGTGGAGTTGGTTAGGCGGCCGTAGATGTTGCCCGCATCGGCCAGACCGAAACGGTCAGCGGCGTGCTGGCTGTTGCGGAACACATAGGAAGTGGTCTGGTAGATGGGCACGGCGCGGGAATCGGTTGCGGGATCGGCCTGCTCCTGGCCAACGTGAAGCTGCAGGGTCTCAAATTTATAGTTAGACATAGTAATTAGCCTCTCTATCTGTACTTAAAGTATAATTCTGACGCATAAAAAATCCCGGTCACTGACACCATTTCAGTGCACCGGGCAAAAATTCGGGTTTAGCGCTTTGGCAGCTTTGCCATCACATTCGCACACACATTCGGTCTGCAGAGGGCAATGCACAGCGCTCGGTCCCATATTCTGCCCGGGTGGTGTACATTCGCCCACAACGGAAGTTCGCGTGGAGCAGGTTTTTCCAGATCAGCGTCATTTTGGTGCCCTCCTTTCAATGGTTTTCCCAATCCTCTACGACCCTGGGGAACTTGGCTTCAATTTCCCACTAGGTTGGTGGATTTGTTGTCTGGATTATATCCCTATTTACCTAGATTGTCAATAGGTTTATTGCAAAAAAGTTGGAAATTTTCCGCAGGGGTCTATTTTGCGAGGTTTTGAAGATCCCGCCCACCATAAACAATACGAACGAGAGTTACGGTACGGGTGCTTTGATCGATCAGGTAGAACAGCAGAAAATTCTCCACGGTAAGCCTGTGCATCCCCATGCTCTGCCACGGTTCCCAGTCCACAACAGGGTACCGCCCGGGCAGGGCATCCAGTGAGCGAGCAGCCTTGCGGATGCGGTTGACCAGTTTTTGGGCGGTAGCTGGCTCTTTGAGCGAAAATGCGACATAGGAGTAGAGATCCCGCAGGTCGTCCAACGCCTGCGGTGCGTAGCGGACCGTATAAACACTGCTCATATTCCGAACTCCTGATACAATGCGGCATCGACTTCATCGGCAGAAAAACTTTTGCTATTTTGCAGAGAGGCGACTCCCTTTTGCAGCTCGGTATCCAACTCGGTACGGCTCATGCCACCCACAGCAGTGGGGGTGGCAGGGGGAAGATGCAGATCGAGCGGGAGCCCCCGGGTCAGGACGATCTGGCGGTAAAGCATCTGGATGGCGCTGGATGGGGTAATGCCCAGTTGAGCAAGGATATCCTCGGCGCTTTCTTTCAGGTTGGTATCAATGCGGACATAGACGGCGGCGGTGTTAGCCATAACGATCACACTCCTTTTTTACAGTATAACGCAGATTGCTTGCGAATGCAATCGGTTGCAAGCAAAAATAAATGCGGTGTTTTGCGTTGACGGGAAAACGGGGATGCTGTATACTAAGTCTATTCTTTATTCTTGTAAAGGAGGGCGGGCAGATGAGCATTGGGCCAAGTATGCCGCTGCGGCTGGAAAAGCCGGAGGGCATCGACCTTGCACAAGCGGCGCGGTACTTCGGGGCCCGGGGCGGCGCGGACGCGGCTACCCAGGCACTGCTGGAAAAATGCGCCGTGCCGCTGCTGGCGGCAGCCACGCCCCGGGCAGTCTGGCTGGAGGCCGACCCCGACAGCCTGACAGCGGCGGGCATTCTGGCGGGGGAAGATGTGGCAAAGCATCTGGAAGGCTGCACCGCCGCCCTGCTGCTGGCTGTAACGCTTGGCCCCGGTGTGGATGCCCAGATCCGCCGGGCTGGTGTGGGCGATATCGCCGCCGGTGTGGCATCGGATGCGCTGGGCTCCGCACTGGCCGAACAGGCTGCGGAGGCCGCTGAGGCTGAGCTGCGCCAGTGGGCCGCCCGGCAGGGAAAGTATCTGACGGGGCGCTATTCCCCGGGCTACGGGGACTGGCCCCTTGCCGTGCAGCCGCTGTTGGCAGCCGCGCTGGACACCGCCCGCCGCGCCGGGCTCTGTGTCACGGAAAACAACCTGATGACCCCCCGCAAGAGCATCACGGCCATTCTGGGGGTCAGCGATCACCCGGTCCGGGGTCATCTGGCGGGGTGCGGGCACTGCGTGCTCCGCACCCGGTGCGAATATAGAAAGAGGGGGATCACCTGTGCAAGCGAATGAACTGTTTGACCGGCCCAATACCATCCTGCTGGATGGCGGCATGGGCACCATGCTGCAGGCAGCGGGCCTGAAACTGGGGGCCCGCCCCGAGGAGCTGAACATCACCGATCCGGCGCTCATCGAGAGCATCCATGCCCGGTATGCCGCCGCAGGCAGCCGCATCATCAATGCCAATACCTTTGGCGCTTCCGCCCACAAGCTGGCGGGCAGCGAGTACACGCTGGAGGAGATCATTGCGGCGGGCATTGCCAACTGCAAACGGGCCTGTGCCCCTTACGGTGCACTGGCCGCGCTGGATGTGGGGCCGCTGGGGGAGCTGCTGGAACCCAACGGCACCCTTGCGTTTGAGGATGCCGTGGCAGAGTATGGCCGCATCGTCCGGGCAGGCGTGGCCGCCGGGGCTGACCTCGTGTTCCTTGAGACCTTTACCGATCTGTATGAGCTGAAGGCCGCCCTGCTGGCCGTCAAGGAGAACAGCAGCCTGCCCGTGCTGGCCAGCATGAGCTTTGAAGCGGGCGGCCGCACCTTTACCGGCTGCACGGTCGAGAGCTTTGCCGCCACCGCCCGGGGTTTGGGGGCCGATGCCGTGGGCATCAACTGCTCTCTTGGCCCCAAGGAGATCTTCCCCATGGCAAAGCGGCTGACCGAGGCCCTGCCCGGCAGCTTCCCGGTGTTCGTCAAGCCCAACGCGGGCCTGCCCCGCGCCGATGGCTCGGGCTACGATATCACCCCGCAGCTCTACGCCATGCAGATGAAGCCCTACCGGGAACTGGGCCTGTTTGCTGCAGGCGGCTGCTGCGGTACCACCCCGGAGTTCATCCAGCTGCTGAACGGCGTGTTTGCCGATTGCAGGCCGGGCCGCCCCGACCACCCCATGAAGTCGGTGGTATGCAGCCCCATGGACTGCGTGGATGTGGACGGCATCACGGTGGTGGGTGAGCGCATCAATCCCACCGGCAAAAAGCGGTTCCAGCAGGCCCTGCGGGAAGGGGATATGAACTATGTGCTGGAACAGGCCGTGAGCCAGACCGAGGCCGGGGCCCAGATCCTGGATGTGAACGTGGGTGCGCCCGGTGTGGATGAGCCTGCCCTGATGGAGCAGGTGGTCAAGGCCCTGCAGAGCGTGGTCAGCCTGCCGTTGCAGCTGGATTCCTCCCATGCCGAGGCGCTGGAACGGGGCCTGCGGGTCTACAACGGCAAGCCCATCGTCAACTCGGTGAACGGCGAGGCGGAAAAGCTGAACACCATTCTGCCCCTGTGCAAAAAGTACGGCGCGGCGGTGGTCGGCCTTGCCATTGATGAGCGGGGCATCCTGCCCAAAGCCGAGGACCGCGTGGCCATTGCCCGCCGCATCCGGGACGCGGCACTGGCGGCAGGCATCCCGCAGGAGGACATCTACATCGACTGCCTGACCCTGACGGCCAGCGCCCAGCAGGAGGATGTGCTTGCCACGGTGCAGGCCCTTCACGCCTGCAAGGAGGAGCTGGGGGTGCGCACCATTCTGGGCGTGTCCAACATCAGCTTTGGTCTGCCCTGCCGCTCCTACCTGAACACCACCTTCCTCACCATGGCCATGTATGCCGGGCTTGACCTTGCCATTATGAACCCCTCCAGCGAGGAGATGATGGCGGCGGTCTACGCTTACAACGTTCTGACCAACCGGGACCGGCAGAGCACGAAGTACATTGAGCGGTATGCCAACCGGGTGCCCGCTTCTGCCGCACTGGTGCAGGCCGTGCAGAATGCCCAGACCGCCCCGGCAGCAGGCGAAACACCGGAGGCCGCCGGCCCCTATGCCCCCTTGATGAAGGCGGTGGAAAAGGGTCTGAAGGGCGAGGCAGCTGCCCGCACCCGGGCGCTGCTGGAGGAAAAGGAGCCGCTGGAGCTGGTGGACGAAGCCCTCATTCCGGCGCTGGATATCGTGGGCGCAAAGTATGAAAAGGGCACCCTCTTCCTGCCGCAGCTGCTGCAGGCGGCCACCGCCGCGCAGGGAGCCTTTGAGGAGATCAAGACCGCCATTGCCCAAAAGGGCGAGGGCAGCGCCAGCAAGGGACGCATCGTCATTGCCACTGTCAAGGGCGATGTCCACGACATCGGCAAGAACATCGTCCGGGTCATCCTGGAGAATTATGGCTTTGAGGTCATCGACCTGGGCCGTGACGTGCCGGTGGAAACGGTCGTGAACACCGTCCGGGAGAAGGATGTGCATCTGGTGGGCCTTTCCGCCCTGATGACCACCACCCTCAAGAGCATGGAGGAGACCATCCGGGCCCTGCACGATGCCAAGCTGGACTGTAAGATCATGGTTGGCGGAGCTGTGCTGACCCCCGAATATGCAAAAAAGATCGGTGCCGACTGGTACGCCAAGGATGCCAAGCAGAGTGCCGATATTGCCAAGGAGTTCTTTGGCGTATAAGTTGGGATATTAAGAGAAAACGACCCTCTCCGTATTGCATTGCAATTCCCGGAGAGGGTTGTTTTTTGGTTTACTTTTTGATCCAGTTGTCCACTGCGCTCACCAGAGCCCTGCCCCGGCGGCCCAGGAGCTTGGGCA
Organism: Faecalibacterium sp. DFI.5.82; assembly: GCF_029076575.1. Lineage (NCBI taxonomy): Bacteria > Bacillati > Bacillota > Clostridia > Eubacteriales > Oscillospiraceae > Faecalibacterium > Faecalibacterium sp. DFI.5.82. The sequence goes on along the minus strand of NZ_JARFIS010000010.1, from coordinate 13,088 downwards.
GGAGCATCCGGGCCATGGCCCAGACACCTGCAAAGTTGAACAGGATGATGGCGGCGGTCAGGAGGCCTGTCCACAGGCCGTAGAGCGGAGGTTCGGCCAGCAGGAGCAGGGCCTCGCCCGCCAGCACGCCGAAGTTCAGCGCCACCCGGCCCGGGTGGATGGACATGCCGATCATGTTATGGGCATCCAGCGCGCGCAGCACAAACACGATGCCCAGACCGAAGAAGGAAGCCACCGTTGCGCCGATGGGCCCCCACCACTTGATGAAGAAGTAGTTCATAATGCAGTTGCTCACGGCACCGGCCAACATGGTCCACAGGCTGTGGGTGGACTTTTTGTTGACAACGTATGCGCTGTTGAGGAACTGGTTGAAGCAGCTGCAGGTGGAAGCCAGCGTCAGGAAGGGCACAAAGTGCCAGGCGTAGTAGTAGTTGGCCTTCATCACGTGCATGACCGGACGGCAGAGCCAGATGATGCCTGCCGCACAGCAGAACAGCACCGAGGAATAGGTGCGGAAGATCTTGGTAAAGAACCGGGCACGGCCCTCTTCCTCAGTCACGGCGGAGAGCTGCCAGGCATCGTAGAAGATCAAGCCCAGCGTGGTCAGGATGGTGGGCAGGAAGTAGCCGGTGGAAAGCAGGCCGCTCCAAGCGTCACCACTGTGGCCGTCCAGCCCACCGCACATCTCGCGCACGAAGAACAGGTCCGATGCGTTGATGACCCAGAAGCTGATCTGGGCCGGGATCATGGGCAGGGAAAAGCGGAGCATCTGCTGCCAGAGATCCCGGTTCAGACCCTTGAGCTCCACATAGTTCCACAGCCTGCCGGTGATGCAGAGGAAGAGCACGCTGACCAGGTCACCGCTGATGATGGCCAGCAGGTAACCGTTGGCACCCCAGTGGAAGCCTACAAGGTAGAGCACATAGAACATCAGGGTGGCAAAGGTGCACAGGATGCCGTCCACGGCCACCAGCTTGTTCCACTGGCGGCTGCGCACGAACTGGGTGCAGAGGGTGCGCAGGCAGCTCATCAGGACGTAGATGTAGATGAGGAAGCCGTACTGCGCCATATCGGGCAGGAACTGCGCCACAGGCCAGCAGAGGATCAGGATGCCGAAGCCCCCCAGAATGGTCAGCAGGCCGTTGGTGAACACCTGCTTTTCGCTGTTGCCCTTGTCCAGGCCAAAGCGGATGATGGCGTTGGACATGCCCATTGAGACAAAGGGGATGAGCAGGTTTGCATACTGGCTCAGGATCTTCGCCAGGCCCAGATCGGCGATCTCGGCCATGGCGTAGGTCAGGAACGGCTGCACCAAAAGGGTCAGCAGCTTAGACGAAAAGCTCGAAATGGCAAAGATAATGGTGTTTCCGGCCAGCTTTGAATATTTATCGCCGCCGGAGGTCTTTTTTTCACTTTCCAAGGGTCGAACCCCTCCTGTTGATTTTTATCACAAGGTTTATTTCAATAAAGCCCGCCGTTCTTTCCAGTCCGGCAGCAGCTTTTCCACCTCGGCCCAGAAGGCCGGGCTGTGGTTAGGCTGCAGGAAGTGGCAGTACTCGTGCACCACCACATAGATCTGTGCGGCGGGCGGCATATTGTAGAGTTGCAATGCAAAGGTGATCTGCCGCCGTTTCATGTAGCACACGCCCCACCTGCTGGTCATGTCCCGCACCTTGATGGTGGGTTTCTGCCCGCCCAGAACCCCGGCAAAGGCTGGGTAGACCTTGTCGCTCATGGCGGTAAAACAGGCCAGTGCCTCCGCCTGGGAGGGCAGGGGCTGGTCATCCCGGGCGTTCCGCCGCAGCTGGCGGGAGACCGCCTCCCGGATCCACTGGGCCTGCTCTGTCACAAAGGCATCGGCAAAGCCCATCGTGTAGGTCCACGGGATGCTCACGGCCACGGTGCCGTCCCGCCGGATGTGCAGGTTGAGCCGCTTGACCTTTTTGCGGGTCAGCTCATAGGGAATGCCTGCGGCGGTGCGCCGGGTCACTTCCGGCTTGCGCTGCGGCATTTCAGCCAGTCCTCCACGGGCAGCTGGGCCAGAACCACCGCTGCAAAGATGAGGGTGCAGCCAAAGACCTCCCGCATGGAAAGGCTCTGGTGGAGCAGCAGCCAGCCGCCCAGTGCGCTGAACACGCTTTCCAGACACATGATAAGGCTTGCAATGGCGGGGTTTACGTCCCGCTGGCCCAGGATCTGCAGGGTGTAGGCCACGCCGCTGGACATTACGCCGCAGTAGGCCAGCGGGAGCCAGTTGGCCCCGAACTCGGCCAGGGTGGGGTTCTCGAACAGGAGGGCGGCAGCGGTGCTCTCTACGGCCACCACAAAGAACTGCAGCAGGCTCAGGCGGACACCGTCTACCTGTGGGGCAAAGTGGTCCACCGTTATAATCTGAAAGCTGAACAGCACAGCGCAGGAAAGCAGGATCCAATCGCTGGCCTCAATGCCGCCAAAGCCGTTTTTCATGCAGAGCAGATAGAGCCCGCCCACGGCGATGACCATACTCAGCCAGAGCCGGGCACTGCCCCGCCGCCCCAGAAACAGCCCGAATACCGGCACCAGCACCACATACATGGCGGTCAGGAAACCGGCCTTGGCCGTGGAAGGGTTGAGCGTGATGCCAATCTGCTGGGCAGCGGAAGCCGCAAACAGCAAAGTGCCGCAGCAAAGCCCCGCCGTCAGCAGATGTCTGCGGTCGGCAGGGGCTTTGGGCCAGCCATAGGCTGCGCCGTGCCTGCGGTGGAGGGCATCGAAGGCGCGGACGGTGGGCAGCAGCACCAGCACCGCCAGCCAGCTGCGCCCGGCCAGAAAAGAATAAGCCCCCATGCCGGAGCCTGCGCTCTGGGCCACGAACGCCGTGCCCCAGATAAAGGCGCAGAGCATCAGCATGAGAGAGTGTTTTGTTTGTGTGTTCATTTTAGCCGATGCCCTCCACTTTCATCAGACCGTAGAGGTAGTAACGGCTGGAATCGTAGGAAATGGTAACGCGGTAGCTTGCATTGGGGTCAAGGTTGTCGATGTCGCAGTGGTAGTTCTGGCCGTCGGCGGTGAAATAGAAGGTGGTGTTGTCCACATACTGCGCGCCGCCGTCCACCTTTTTCCAGAGGGAGACCTTGAACTTCTGGGCACCGCCGTCGGTGGTGCCGCAGCCGTAAATGCTCAGCAGGCCGCTGGGCACGGTGAAGTATTCGGTCTTGCGGCTCCAGATGCCGTTGAACACGATATTCAGCGCCCCGTTGGCCCGGGCTGTGGCGTATTTGGCCGTGGTATCGGCAATGCCATCGAGCATCAGCGGGTCAGAGCTGAGCACGGCCCACTGGGTGGTGTCGTCCTCCTGCACCTCGTTGGAAGATCCGAACACCTTTTGAGCAATGCTCTTGCAGCCGGTCAGGACGACAACGGCCAGCACAGCTGCCAGCGCAAAGGCAAGGATTCGTTTTGTTTTACTCATGTTTTTCTATCCTCAAAAACAGCAGGTGAAAAATGCGATATTTTTGCATGATACCATAGTATACCGCATTTTTTTCCTGCTTACAAGGGATTTTCTGTGTCTTAGCCGTCCAATGCCGTCAGAGCGGCACGTTCGGCGGCGGCAAGGCCGCTTTCGTCGGAGCGGAACAGGGAGCCATAGCGGTAGAGCGCCCAGCCCCCGGCACCGGCGCTGCGCAGGTCGGTCACCTGCCGGGCCAGCGCGCTGCCGGTGCACCACTGGCTGACGCTGTCGGCGTTGGCTCCACCGTCTCCCACACCGACCCGGTAGGCTCCCAGCCCGAAATAGAGGGCCGTGTTCTCTGCCCGGGGCAGGGCCAGCCACTCGGCGGTGATGTTCTCAAAGGCAAAGCGGGTGCTGCCGGAGGAGAGGGTATAGCCGTAGCCCCAGTAGATCTGGGGGCAGAGGTAATCCACAACGGCATCCGCACCGGAGGCCGTCAGCCAGACGGAGAGATCGGTGTACTGCTCGTTTCGGTCGTTGTCTGGGTTGCCCTGGGGACTGACCCCGAACCGCAGGGTCGGGTCGGCGGCCTTGACGGCATCGTGGGCGGCTTTGACCAGCCGGGTCACGTTGGCCCGCCGCCATGCAGTCAGGTCAACTTCCCCGCTGGCTGCAAACTGCGCCGCATCAATGGAAGGATCGGTGGTGGGGTAGAAGTAGTCGTCAAAGTGGATGCCGTCCACGGCGTAATTCTGCACCAGCTCTGCCACGCCCTGTACCACATAGTCGGCAGCCTCCGGAATGGCGGGGTTCAGGTAGGCCCCCTCGTTCACGGTGCAGACCCACTCCGGGTGGGCGTTCAGCAGGCTGTTCTCTGCAATAGCAGGGGGCATGGAAGCCGAGCTCCTGAGCCGGTAGGGGTTGACCCAGGCCTCCAGCGAAAGCCCCCGGGCGTGGGCCTCGGTCAGCAGCACGTCCAGCGGGTCAAAGCCCGGGTCCTGCCCCTGCACGCCGGTGCACAGGTGGCTCCACGGGAAGAGGCTGCTCCGGTAAAGCGCATCCCCGAAGGGCCGCACCTGCGCAATGACGGTGTTCAGCCCAAGGGACAGGCAGTTGTCCATCAGCGCGGCGGCATCGGCCCGGAACGCGGCTTCTGAGGAAAAGTCCATCTCTGCAAATTCGAGATAGCTCACCCACACCGCCCGCCACTCGCCGCTGGGCAGGGCGGGGTTGGGGGCAGCCTGTGGCGATGGCGCAGGCTCCGCGTTGTTTCCTGCCGGGATAGAACGCAGCAGATAATACGTCAGGGCGGCAGATACAGAGCCGCCCAGTCCGATCAGGAAGGCGCGGCGGCCAACCCGGCGCTTGCGGTGCCGGTTCCGCCGCCGCTGGGTCATGCGTCTTCCTCCTGCATCTTGTACAGGCTCAGTGCCGCCCAGCCCCGGGCGCAGGCCAGCAGCACCCAGAGCAGATTGGCCCAGAAGCTCAGGCCTGCCATGCCGCCGTAGACCGTGAGCAGGACAAAGAGCAGGTGGAACGCCTCAGCGGCACCCACCAGCTGCAGCTGGCGCTGGATGGGCCTGCCCTTCTGGTACTCCAGTGCCAGCAGGGCGGGCCAGACCAGTGCGGAGAATAAGTAGGCTGCCCAGCCGTTCAGCACATAGCTGAGCATGAGCAGGACAAAGATCAGGAAATAGCTGCGCTTGTCCTTGGGGTCAGAGCCCTTTTCAGCGGCCAGAAACAGGATGGTGATGCCGGTGATGCAGAACGCGACCATCTCCAGAAAAGAAAAATCCATGCCGCCCAGCACGGCAAAGCCGTTGAGCATGGATGCCGCCGCTGCGCACAGCAGGAAGAAATACCAGGTCTTATGGGTGAATTTGAGCTTCATAGGGGAAGTCCTCCAGCAAAATTTGGATTGTTTCAAATATTATAACACAATTTTCCGCAGGTTGTGTTACAATAAGGAAAACATGATTCAAAATCTGCGGAGGGACCCATGAACGTTGTATTCTCACTCATCCTGCTGGCGGCCGCCCTGGGCTGCATCGTTTTTCTGCTCACCCGGCGGGAAAACGCCCGCCGCAGCCAGTATGGCCCCAGCGGCCTTTCCGAATTCCGCACTGACCTGCCGCTGGACGACTGCTTCGACCGGCTGGACCAGCACAGCCCGGACGACGAGTTCGCCTACGAGTGCCGCCGTGAGAACGATGGCGGTTTCCTGCTCCATCTGACTCTGCACCAGCCAACCCAGCAGCCGCTGGACACCCTGTATACCCTCCGGCTTGACCCCGGGCGGCAGACCATCGCCACCCTGATCTTCATCCGGGAGGCCTTTGGCTACAAGGAGCCGCTTTTTCCGCAGGAGATGCTGGACAAGTTCATGCAGCAGAAGCTGGAAGCCCACCGCACAAAATAATTTTGCCCGAAACGCTTTTCATTTCGCGCGTTTTTTGTTATACTTACTTGTGCGCCCGGCAAACCGGGCAATGGGGGCTAGTAGCTCAGTTGGTCAGAGCTGGCGGCTCATAACCGCTTGGTCCCGGGTTCAAGTCCTGGCTGGCCCACCAAAAAAGCACGAGATTTCGGTCTCGTGCTTTTCTTTTGCGGCAGATCCTGCTTTCTGCCGCAAATTGCATCAGATCCCGCCGTTTGCTCAATGAGTATTTCCCGCCGTCCCGTTATACTGGGAGGGAAATGGAATGAAACGATGGAGGAACAGACCATGAAATACGGTGTCATCGATGTGGGTGGCGGCCTGCGGGGCATTTACGGCGCTGGCGTGCTGGACCGCTGCCTGGAGGAGGACCTCCGCTTCGATCTCTGCATCGGCGTTTCGGCGGGCAGCGCCAATATGACATCCTATCTGGCAGGCCAGCATGGGCGGAACAAGCCCTTTTATGATGAATACTCCTTCCGCAGGGAGTACATGAGCGTGCACAACCTCATCCACAAGCACTCCTATCTCGATCTGGGCTATGTCTACGGCACCCTCAGCAATGCAGGCGGCGAGAATCCGCTGGATTACGCGGCGCTTGCCCGCAGCCCGGCAGAGCTCTGCGTGGTGGCCGCTAATGCACAGAACGGCGAGGCGCAGTATTTCACCAAGGCAGACCTCCACCCGGACGACTACCGCGTCCTCATGGCATCCTGCTGCATCCCGGTCATCGACCAGCCCTGCGTCATCGACGGCGTGCCTTATTTTGATGGCGGCCTGGCCGACCCCGTCCCGCTGGAATGGGCCTTTGCCCACGGCTGCGACCGGGTGGCTCTCATCCTGACCAAGCCCATGGGGCTGGTGAGGAGTGATGCCCTGGACGAGCATCTGGCACACCTGCTGCAGTCGCATTACCCCGCTGCAGCCGAGGGGCTGCGCCGCCGGGCATGGCGGTACAACACGGCTGTCCAGCGGGCGCGGGAGCTGGAGCGGCAGGGCCTTGTCTGCATCATCGCCCCGGACAGCACCGAGGGAATGTCCACCCTGACCAAGAACCGCGCCGGCCTTGAAAAAATGTACGCCAAAGGCAAACAGGATGCCGAAGCGCTGGTGCGGTGGATGCAAAACACCAAACAAGATGAATCGGTGGGCACCTGGAGATGAAACCCGTTCACTTCCCTTGACAATATCCGCCTCGGACATAATATACGCCCCGGACATTATAATATGATATGTACATACAGACAAAGGAGCCTGGAGCGGTATTGCTCTGGGCTTTTTTGCTTTGGAACAGAAAAATCGGATTTTTTGCAAAAAACACTTGCAAAGAGAGAATTCTTGTGGTAAAATAATTGAGCTGTGATTGTGCTGCTATAGCTCAGTTGGTAGAGCGCATCCTTGGTAAGGATGAGGTCTCCAGTTCGAATCTGGATAGCAGCTCCAGCTCAAACCGCCTTGATGGGAAACCGTCAGGGCGGTTTTTTGCATCCATCGCTCTGCCGTCTGCAGCAGCGCAAGCCTGGCAGCCCCAGTCAGGGGAGCTGGCACGGAGCGCCTGAGAGGTCCATCAAACAACAAAGCCGCAGGCCTGTTGAGGGCTTGCGGCTTTGCTGTTATGGGAAAGAGGTAAAAGTGTCTGTAAAATGTCGGTTTAAATCAGAAGTCGACCTCAGTGTCGTAGTAGCAGCACTTGAGCAGCTTCTCCATCTCCTCCTGGCTGGGCTGGCGGGGGTTGGAGCCGGTGCAGGCATCGCCGATGGCGTTCTTTGCGATCTCGGGCAGACGCTCCAGGAACACTTCCTCGGGAACAAAGCCCTGCTCGGTGGGGTAGGAATCGGGGCCGTAGTTCTTGATGCAGTGGGGGATGTTCAGCGCATCGTTCATGCCGCGCAGGTACTCGATGAGCAGCTTGACCTTCTCGTCGTCGTTGGAACCGCCCAGCTTCATCTCGTCGGCGATGACACCATAGCGCTTCTTGGCCTCGGGGTCCTTGGCGTTGAAGGCGATGACCTTGGGCAGATATATGGCGTTGGCAGCACCGTGGATGATGTGTGCGCCGTAGTCGGCAAAGGCAGCACCGGTCTTGTGTGCCATGGAGTGGACGATGCCCAGCAGCGCATTGGAGAACGCCATACCGGCCAGGCACTGTGCGTTGTGCATGGAATCACGCTTGGACATATCGCCGTTGTAGCTGTCCACCAGATCGCCCTGGATCATCCGGATGGCGAAGATGGCCAGCGGGTCGGTGTAGTCGCAGTGGGCGGTGGAAACGTAAGCCTCGATGGCGTGGGTCATTGCATCCATACCGGTGTGGGCAACCAGCTTCTTGGGCATGGTCTCGGCCAGATCGGGATCGACGATGGCGACATCGGGGGTGATCTCAAAGTCAGCGATGGGGTACTTGATGCCCTTCTGATAATCGGTGATGATGGAGAAGGCGGTCACCTCAGTGGCGGTGCCGGAGGTGGAAGAGATGGCGCAGAAGTGGGCCTTGCGGCGGAGCGGCGGAATGCCGAACACCTTGCACATCTCCTCAAAGGTGATCTCAGGGTACTCGTACTTGATCCACATGGCCTTTGCGGCATCAATGGGGGAGCCGCCGCCCATGGCAATGATCCAGTCGGGCTCAAACTTCAGCATGGCCTCTGCGCCGCGCATGACGGTCTCAACAGAGGGATCGGGCTCGATGCCCTCAAACAGCTCCACTTCCATGCCGGCTTCCTTCAGGTAGCCAACAGCGCGGTCAAGGAAGCCGAACCGCTTCATGGAGCCGCCGCCGACACAGATCATGGCCTTTTTGCCGGTAAAGGACTTCAGGGCTTCCAGAGCACCCTTGCCGTGGTACAGATCGCGGGGAAGAGTAAAACGAGCCATGGGAAATACCTCCGATTCAATCAAAACTCTCTAGTCTGTGGATATTTGACACAAAAATAACCAACTCTCTTACACAAAGTGTACTGCAAACCATCCAAAAGTTCAATTGCCGGAATGTGGAAAAATCAGACCCAATTTTGGGCATTTCGCTGGAAAGGGAGGGCTTCCCGGCCGGAGAAACCGGGAAAATGGCAAACAAAAAACCACCTGAAGCTCTAAGACTTCAAGTGGTTTTTCAATGGAGCTGCTATCCAGATTCGAACTGGAGACCTCATCCTTACCAAGGATGCGCTCTACCAACTGAGCTATAGCAGCAAATGGCGACCCGGATCGGGCTCGAACCGACGACCCCCAGCGTGACAGGCTGGTGCTCTAACCAACTGAGCTACCGGGCCATGATCGCTCAAGTTCGTGCGGCGTTTACCGCCGGAACGTGCCTTATTATACCGGAAGATAGGCGGCTTGTCAAGCGGAAAAAACAAAAAAGCCGCAAAAAAGATGAAAAAGGCGGACTTCCTCAGTCTGCTCACTGCATTCGCAGCCAGCTCCTTCCATGAGGGAGCCTCTTTGCAGGGGCACAAAGGCCCCATCCCAGAGGGGGCTGGCATCGCGCAGCGATGACTGGGGGAGTATGTTTACGCAAAAACAAAACCTCCGGAACGGCTGCTCCGGAGGTTTGTGGCAGGGGTAGTAAGTCTCGAACTCACGGCACGCGGTTTTGGAGACCGCTGCTCTACCAACTGAGCTATACCCCTAAATCTATGCTGCATTCGCTGAATGCCTGCTTATTATATAAGATTTGGCGCAAAATGTCAAGCATAAATTTTCAGGTCTTGGTGTTGCAGCCGCAGCAGCCGTCCTTGGCGGCGGGCAGGCTCTGGGCCAGCTGCTCCAGAGTGACGCTGTCGATGTACTGGTTGATGACCTCGTCCAGCCCGGCCCAGAACGGCAGGGTGAAGCACTGCTCGGACATGGGGCACTCGTTGGTCTCGCTGCCAAGGCAGGGGATGGGGGCCACGCTGCCCTCAATGGCGCGCAGGATCTCACCGGCGGTGTAGTCGGCGGGGGCCTTGGTCAGCCGGTAGCCGCCCTGGCTGCCGCGCTCACTTTTCACAAGCCCCACCCGGGCCAGCGGGGTGACGATCTGTTCCAGATATTTCAGGCTCAGGTTCTGCCGCTCGCTGATCTCTTTCAGGGAGACGGTGGTGCCCGGTGCGTAGCGGGCCAGCTCGGCCATCAGCCGCAGGGCGTAGCGGCTCTTTGTGGAAAATTTCATGGTCTACTCTCCTTGTTTCTCCCCTTAGTATACCACGCGGTGCAGGTTTTGCAAAGCGAAAACGCCGGTTTCTCTTGCCGAAACAAAAAACGTCTGTTATCATATAATAGAGAAATTATTGGAACTTGGAGATGAGACAATGGTAGAGAAGATCACTCCGGCCGAAGCCATCCGCCTGCTGGATGCAGGCAAGGCGCAGGCCGTGGATGTCCGGGAGCCGGACGAATTTGCCGTGGGGCATATCCCCGGCGCAAAGCTGCTGCCCCTGGGTGACGTGCTGACCCGTGCGGAGGAGGTCATGCCGGACAAAAATGCCCAGTGGCTGATCTACTGCCGCACCGGCCGCCGCAGTGCCGATGCCGCACAGAAGCTGGAAGCGCAGGGCTACACCAACCTGCGTGATCTCGGCGGCATCCTGAGCTGGCCGTATGAGATCGAGGGCGATTTTGAGGGGCATTTTTAAAAGAAGCTCCCCCAGTCTGCTTCGCAGACAGCCCCCTCTGAGATGGGGCCTGTCCGTGCGGTAAGCCTCCCTCCTAGAGGAAGGTGGCAGCGCACAGCGATAACGGAGGGAGTTTTGTGCAAAAGAAAGGATGTGCACTTATGGCGTTCGACCCGAAAAAGTTTGCCGGAGCCCATTGCGGCTGCCGGTATCAGCAGGACTACCGCCCCACGCTGGGCCGGGACGGCAAAAAGGAATCCGGTACGCTGGAGGTCATCAAATTCTATTATGATGGTGCCATCCGCTTTGAGCAGCACTGCTACGGCGAGGCGGCGACCTTTGTGTTCGGCGTGTGGGCTTCCGGCATGGATGCCGACGGCACCTTGCACTGGGCCCTGCCGGATAAGCGCAAGAGTTATTATGATGAGGAGTACCTGCCCAAAAAGCTGGACCGGGTGGACGAAGCGGGCAATCTGTACTTCGATGGCGGCACCTTCCCCTGGAAGCTGGCCGATGATTTTGCCGAGGACAAACGCTGGGGCTACCCCAAATGGAAGGTGGTTCTGGGAAAGCTGGCCGGAAAAGGGCGCTGAATCTGCCCGGATTGTTACGGATTGATGAATTTCCAGTATTCCTATTGACATGCTAGGGAATGATATGGTATAACATTCCCGTTAAAAGGTATCATAGGCCCGGACGTTCGGTCCGGAAATGCAAAAACGATTTGTCGTTTGCCAGAAAGGATCAATCCCATGGAAACTATGGAGAAAGTGGTTTATCTCGACAATGCTGCCACGACTGCCTGTGCCCCGGAGGTGCTGGCAGTGATGACCCAGGCCCTGAGCGGTGCCTGCGGCAACCCCAGCAGCCATTACAGCGTCGGCTATGAGGCCAAAGAGTTTGTGGACACCGGCCGCGCACAGGTGGCCAAGGCCATCAATGCTTCCCCGGCAGAGATCTTCTTCACCGGCTGCGGCTCTGAGGCCGACAACTGGGCCGTGAAGGGCACTGCCTTCACCAAGGCACGCCAGAACAAGAAGCACCTCATCACCAGCGCCTTTGAGCACCACGCCATCATGCACAGCATGGCGGCTCTGGAGCGCATGGGCTTTGAGGTCACTTATATCAAGCCCACCCCGGAAGGTTATATCCGCCCGGAGGATGTGGAGGCGGCCATCCGTCCCGATACCGCGCTGGTCAGCATTATGATGGCCAACAATGAGATCGGCACCATCCAGCCCATCAAGGAGATCGCGGAGATCGCCCACAAGCACGGCGTGTGGATGCACACCGATGCGGTGCAGGCCGTTGGCACCATTCCGGTGGATGTCAAGGAGCTGGGCGTGGATATGCTGTCCATGAGCGCCCATAAGTTCAATGGCCCCAAGGGCATGGGCGCACTGTACTGCCGCAAGGGCATCTGGCCCCAGAACCTGATTGACGGCGGCAGCCAGGAGGCCCGCCACCGCGCCGGCACCGAGAACGTGGCCGGTATCGCCGGTATGGGCAAGGCACTGGAAATGGCCGTCGCCCATCTGGATGAGCGGATGGCCCACGAGAAAGAGCTGCGTGATTACGTCATTGACCGCGTGCTCAAGAACATCCCGGAGGCTCGCCTGAACGGCGGCCTGGAGCACCGCCTGCCTGGCAATGCGAACATCAGCTTCCCCGGCCTGGAGGGCGAGACCATTCTGCTGGATCTGGATATGCACCACATCTGCGCATCCACTGGCTCTGCCTGCAACTCCGACAGCCTGGACCCCAGCCATGTTCTGCTGAGCATCGGCGTGCCGGAGGAGATCGGCCACGGTTCCATGCGGTTCACCTTTGGCCCGCAGAATACCATGGAGGAAGCAAAATATCTGTGCGACGTGCTGGAGGAGGTCATTCCCCGCCGCCGTGCTATGAGTTGTATGTGGCTGCAGGGCCAGAACACCGCCCGCCAGTTCAGCCTGAAGGGAGAAAACTAAGATGGCAAGTATGTATAGCGCAAAGGTCATGGAGCATTTCGCAAACCCGCACAATGTCGGCGAGATCCCCGATGCAAACGGCGTGGGTGAGGTCGGCAACCCCAAGTGCGGCGATATCATGCGCATGTACCTGAAGATCGAGAACAACGTGATCGTTGATGTCAAGTTCCTGACCTTTGGCTGCGGTGCCGCCATTGCCACCAGCAGCATGGCCACCGACCTCATCAAGGGCAAGACCATTGACGAGGCCCTGAAGCTGACCAACAAGGCCGTTGTGGAAGCTCTGGAAGGTCTGCCCCCCATCAAAGTGCACTGCTCCGTTCTGGCAGAGCAGGCCGTGAAGGCTGCCCTGTCTGACTACTACCGCCGTCAGGGCATCGATCCGGAACCCATCGTGGGCAAGCTGGAAGAAGACTGTGACCATTGCAGCGGTGAGAGCTGCGGGGTCTGAGCAGGATCGGCAGAATCATAAAAAGGGGGTGGTTCCCGGTAGCAGAGTTCCCATAAAACAGTATTTGCAAAAGCTCCCGAAATGGGGAAGATTTGGCGTGACTTCGGTCACGCCTTTTCTTTTGCTTCCAGTTCATCCAGAGGGATGTACCCCAGCCCATCGTACTTGATATGGATGTGCTGCACCCGCTTTCCGCTGGACTTAT